>NZ_JBXKMX010000021.1:0-3391 GCF_056992975.1 Ectobacillus sp.
TTTTTTTGTAACGTTGCTAAATCGTTTGCTTCATAGAATTCAATTTTGTCTTCAATCATTTCAAATGAGAGTGCCATCATGATCCTTCTTTCTATCTAATTCCTTATTAGTTAGTGTAACAAATAAGAATTTTAAATACTATCTTTGTAGTATGGGTGTTGACTTTATTGAAAATCAGGCATATTATACTGATAAATCCTATAAGAAAAAGGGGTATTTTGAATGGGAATTGAATTCAATCAGCTATTTGATGAATGGGCACAAACATATGACACCTTTATTGCTGGTGAAAACGATGAATATAGGGATGTTTTTCTAAATTATGATGCCATATTAAATCATGTGGTAGAAAAATCACACGGATCTATTATAGAGTTTGGAGTCGGTACAGGAAATCTGACGAAAAAATTTCTGGATGCTGGATTTGAAGTGTTAGGCATTGAACCTTCTACGGAAATGCGTCTGCTCGCAAGAAAAAAGCTACCACATGCGTCTATTATAGAAGGGGATTACTTACATTTTGAATTATTACATGATGTAGATACAATTGTTAGCACATATGCCTTTCATCATCTAACCGATGAAGAAAAGCGACTTGCGATTTCGAAGTATAGTCAAATCCTAAATTCAAATGGTAAAATAGTCTTTGCTGATACGATGTTCACGGATCAGGAAACCTTTGATCGTATAATACGAGATGCTATTGACCGGGGTTATACTAATTTGGCGAAGGATTTACAGTCTGAATATTATACTCTGATTCCAATCATGCAATCGATATTTGAAGATAACGGCTTCCAGGTGAATTTCACACGACAGAATCATTTTGTGTGGATTGTGGAGGCGACTAAGAAGTAAGAAAGAGGGATATCATTTGAAAATCGCAGTTATCGGAGCAATGGAAGAAGAAGTGCGCATATTGCGTGATAAGCTTGAGAATAGAGTAGTAGAAACAGTAGCAGGTTCTGAATTTACGACAGGAACATTTGCAGGGCATGAAGTTGTATTGCTAAAGTCTGGTATTGGGAAAGTGAATGCAGCTATGGCAACTACCATTTTATTGGAACGTTATCAACCGGATAAAGTTATCAATACAGGATCTGCCGGTGGATTTCATCAATCTCTAAACGTGGGTGACGTTGTGATTTCAACCTTTGTTCGTCATCATGACGTAGATGTCACGATATTTAATTATGAGTATGGGCAAGTTCCTGGCTTACCAGCTGCATTTGAAGCGGATGCAGAGCTTGTTTCATTAGCAGAAAACTGTATGAAACATGTAGAAGGCGTACAAGTTGTAAAAGGGACCATAGCAACCGGAGATTCCTTTATGAATGACAGTGAACGTGTAGCGTTTGTTCGCGGTAAATTTAAGGATTTGTATGCAGTGGAAATGGAAGCTGCAGCTGTTGCGCAAGTGTGCTATCAGTACAAAGTACCATTTGTTATCATCCGTGCACTTTCTGATATTGCTGGAAAAGAATCAAATGTATCATTTGATCAATTTTTAGATCAAGCTGCGCTTCATTCAACGAGATTTATTGAAAATATGTTACAAGAACTAAAATAAGATTGAAGTTTGTTTCCTATTACCAATCGCTCGTATGAAACCCAAGAGAATAGTAGTGCATATGCAAGAATCCAAAGTAAGGAGAAATCCTTACTTTGGAGAGTTTGTTTGAACTAAGGAGGAATGGTCCTAATGAACACATTTCGCGGGGTACACGAGTTAATTGGTAATACACCGCTCGTGGAAATTACGCGGTTTTCGTTGCCGAAAGATGTACGAATATTCGCTAAATTAGAGTATTTCAATCCTGGCGGAAGTATTAAAGACCGCTTAGGAAAACATATGATAAAAGATGCATTAGATAAAGGGCTTGTCAAGCGGGGCGGCACAATTATTGAACCTACCGCTGGAAATACAGGAATAGGATTAGCACTGGCGGCACTGCAATACGATATACAAGTGATTGTATGTGTTCCTGAAAAATTTAGTATTGAAAAACAAGAGCTAATGCGGGCGCTTGGGGCGACCGTTGTAAATACTGTCACTGAGGAAGGGATGACAGGTGCTATCGCAAAAGCAAAGGAACTGCTGCAAGAAATTCCAAATTCCTATTGTCCGCAGCAGTTTGCCAACTATGCGAATCCCGACACGTATTTTAAAACATTAGGACCTGAAATTTGGGCGGATCTTGAAGGAAAGGTAGATATATTTGTTGCCGGGGCGGGGACAGGTGGAACATTTATGGGAACAGCCACATATCTACAGGAACAAAATCCAAATTTAAAAAGTGTGATTGTGGAACCAGTAGGGTCTATCTTAAACGGTGGACAGTCTGGCACACATGAAACGGAAGGAATCGGAATGGAGTTTCTGCCTCCTTTTATGAATGCGAATTATTTTCATAGCATTCATACGGTCTCCGATCGTGATGCTTTTCACCGCGTAAAAGAGCTTGCAAAGCTAGAAGGCCTCTTAGTAGGTAGTTCATCTGGATCGGCCTTTCATGCTAGTTTATTAGAAGCAGAGCATGCCAAACCAGGAACAAATATTGTAACTGTTTTTCCAGATAGTAGTGAACGATACTTAAGTAAAGACATATACAAAGGATGGGACTAAAATGAGAGAAAAAACGAAGTTAATTCATGGTATTTCGATCGGAGATCCACAAACAGGTGCGGTAACCGTTCCAATTTATCAAACAAGTACGTATAAGCAAGAAGCGGTCGGAAAGCATAAAGGTTACGAATATTCTCGTACAGGTAATCCAACGCGTAGTGCACTTGAAGATATGGTAGCTGTACTTGAAAATGGTCATGCAGGCTTTGCATTCGGTTCTGGAATGGCAGCTATTACTGCCGTTATGATGCTATTTTCAAGTGGAGACCATGTCATTCTAACGGATGATGTATACGGCGGTACATTTCGCGTTATGACGAAAGTTCTGAACCGCTTTGGATTAGATCATACTTTCGTGGATACTACAAATTTAGAAGAAGTGAAAGCTGCCATAAAGCCAAATACAAAGGCTATTTACATTGAAACACCTACTAATCCACTTCTTAAAATTACAGATATTACGGAAGTATCAACACTAGCAAAGCATAATAATCTATTAACTATAGTTGATAATACATTTATGACGTCATATTGGCAAAATCCAATCACACTTGGTGCTGACATCGTATTGCATAGCGCAACAAAGTATTTAGGTGGTCACAGTGATGTTGTATCTGGGGTCGTTGTTGTAAATACAGAGCAATTAGCAACTGATCTTCACTTTATCCAAAATTCCACAGGCGGTGTACTTGGTCCGCAAGATAGCTTTCTTCTTCTTCGTGGGTTAAAAACATTAGGGGTAAGAATGGAAGAACATGAAGCAAA
>NZ_JBXKMX010000022.1:0-12065 GCF_056992975.1 Ectobacillus sp.
ATGGATCATAATGTGCCAACGAAAGATGTTTGGAACATTACGGATGTAATTGCAAAAAAACAAATGGATACGCTTCGTGCAAATTGTGAAGAATTTGGTATCACACTTGCAGATATGGATGATGATCGTCAAGGAATCGTTCATGTTATTGGACCCGAGCTTGGGTTAACGCAGCCTGGAAAAACGATTGTGTGTGGCGATAGCCATACTTCTACCCATGGTGCATTTGGAGCACTTGCATTTGGTATCGGCACAAGTGAAGTCGAGCATGTCCTTGCTACGCAAACACTTTGGCAAAAGAAACCGAAATCAATGGGTGTAGAACTTACAGGTCGTTTGTCACAAGGTGTGTATGCAAAGGATATTATTCTACATTTACTAGCAACGTACGGTGTTTCCATGGGTACAGGTCATGTTATCGAATTCTACGGAGACGCCATCAAGTATTTGTCAATGGAAGAAAGAATGACGATTTGTAACATGGCTATTGAAGGCGGTGCAAAAGCAGGTCTTATTGCTCCTGATGAGACGACATTTGCCTATATGGAAGGACGTCCATATACACCAACTAACTTTGATGAAGCCGTAGCAAATTGGAAAACGTTATATACAGAAGAAGGCGCAACGTTCGATCGTCAGGTGACAGTGGATGTCTCTTCTCTTGCACCGTATGTAACGTGGGGAACAAATCCTGGTATGGGTGTTAGCATTGATCAGGTGTTCCCTGAAATTACAGATAACAATTTGGAACGTGCATACGAGTATATGGATTTGAAGCCAGGTGAAACTGCAAATAGTATACCAGTGCAACATGTGTTTATTGGATCATGCACAAATTCACGCTTATCTGACTTAGAAGAAGCAGCCGCTTTCATAAAGGGAAGAAAAGTAAAAGACGGTGTGCGAGCTCTTGTTGTACCAGGATCAAAGCAAGTACGTTTGCAAGCTATGGAAAAAGGCTTGGACAAAATTTTCACAGATGCTGGATTTGAATGGCGCGAAGCTGGTTGTTCTATGTGTCTTGGAATGAATCCAGATCAAGTACCAAGTGGTGAGCACTGTGCTTCTACATCTAATCGTAACTTTGAAGGGCGACAAGGAAAAGGAGCACGTACCCATCTTGTAAGCCCTGCAATGGCAGCAGCTGCTGCAATTTACGGAACATTTGTAGATATTCGAAAGGAGGAGTACCGTGAAGCCATTTCATACGCATAAAGGAACCGTTGTAGCTCTTATGAGTGATAATATCGATACGGATCAAATTATACCGAAGCAATATTTAAAGCGTATTGAACGCACGGGATTCGGGCAATTTCTTTTTGATGAGTGGCGCTACAATGATGATCGTAGTGATAACCCCAATTTCCCGTTAAACGTAAGAAAATCGGCAACTATACTTGTCGCTGGTGATAACTTCGGTTGTGGCTCATCTCGTGAGCATGCACCGTGGGCACTCGATGATTATGGGTTCCGAGTTATTATAGCTGGAAGCTTTGCTGATATTTTTTATATGAACTGTACGAAAAATGGTATTCTTCCTCTTGTACTCGGTGAAAAGGAACGAAATGCCCTTAGCAATCTCAAATCAGATGAAGAAATTATCGTTGATTTAGAGAAACAAACGATTCAAACGAAAACTGAAACTTATACATTTGACATCGAACCGGTTTGGAAGGAAAAATTACTTCTTGGACTTGATGATATTGCAGTAACTCTTAGATACGAAAAGGAAATCTCAAGCTTCGAACAGCGTGCATAGGTAGGGAAAAACCTTCAATTTGCAATAGAATTGAAGGTTTTTCTATGGATTTCCTATGTTGCCATAAGATGGATATAAATTATGTGGTTGTTTTTGGTTTTATACAGTTAATAATTCTACATAAGGAAGTTTCGGTATATTGGCTTGAATAAATATCCGTAACAAGCGATAATGAATACATATTTCGAAATAATTTGACATAATTTTTAATCCTTTGTATCGTTTTAACTGACTACTTTCGTTTTTAAGACAAGGAGTGTTACTGATGACTAAATGGAAGAGAGCAAACCCAACCGGGACGAGGGACTTGCTATTTGAAGAATGTACCCGCCAAGAAGAAGTAGAACAAAGACTACGTCGTGTATTTCTATCGCGAGGATATGAAGAAATACGTACGCCTTCAATTGAATTTTACGATGTATTTTCTTTTCGTAATCGTCCCATTGATGAAGAAAAAATGTATAAATTTTTTGACCAAAACGGTCGTATTCTCGTCATGCGTCCAGATATGACAATTCCAATTGCTCGGGTCATTGGGTCAACCATGATGAAACCACCGTTAAAGCTTACATATAGCGGTAATATTTTCCGTGCAAATAAAAGCATGACTGGTAAATACAATGAACTCACACAGACAGGTATTGAAATAATTGGTATCGATAATTTACGCGCAGAAGTCGAATGTATTGTTAGTGCCATTCATGCTTTGCAATCTGTTGGGGTAACTCAGTGTAAAATTGAAATTGGACAAGTTGAATTATATAAATCTATTGTGAAGAAACTTTCGTTAACGGAAGAAGATGAAGCAAGTTTACGAAACTACATTGAGAATAAGAGCTATACTGGATTATCCGAGTTTTTAGAGAAAAAGAACTTTGACAGCAATGATGAGACGATTCGTTTGCTTAAACGATTACCTAGACTATTCGGTGGTATGGAGATTATTGAAGAAGCCGAACGGTTAGCATCCAATAATGAAATGAAACAAGCAGTTATTCGTGTTAGACAAATATATGAAACAATCGAACGGTTAGGGTACAGCAATTATATTACCGTTGACTTAGGTATGATTCAAAATCTTCAATATTATACAGGCGTCATTTTTCGAGGATATGTCAATGATATTGGGGAAGAAATTCTAAGCGGGGGACGTTATGATGATTTAATGGGACACTTTGGTGAACCGCTTCCGGCTGTTGGACTTGCTTTGAACGTAGATCAGATTGTACGCGTTTTGAAGGAAACCTCACCCCTTACTCCAACAGAGGAACCTGCAGTTTTGATTCATTATTCGTTAGAATCAATTGAAGAGGCCGAACGATTGCGAATTTTGTTTGCTAAGGACGGCGTGAAAGCTGAATTGTCGATGCATGATACATTGCAGGATACATTTAATTTTGCTAGAAAACATCAAATTATGCATGTTATTGATACATCAAATGATAAGCTTACATCATACGTATGGGCGGATAAATGGGTGCTAGATAAAGAGGGGGAAGCTTCATGCGTAACATTCAAATTGCGCTAACAAAAGGCCGATTAGAAAAAAATATTATTCCATTGTTGGAACGTATCGGAGTAGATTGTTCAGAACTTAAGGATAAAGGAAGAAAGCTTGTTTTTAAAAGTGGAGACGGCGCCATTTCGTTTATTCTTGTAAAAGCAATCGACGTTTTAACGTATGTTGAGCACGGCGTAGCTGATATTGGTATCGTTGGTAAAGACGTTTTACAGGAAAACGAAAAAGAAGTGTATGAAATGATTGATCTTGGAATTGGACGCTGTAAATTTTGCGTTGCTTCCGTTCCATCTTATGATCCCAATAGCTATAAGAAAAAGACAATTGCAACCAAATATCCTAATGTAGCATCTGCATATTTCCGTCAAAAGGGAGAAGATGTAGAAATTATCAAGATTGAAGGATCTGTTGAAATTGCACCTTTATTAGGCCTTGCAGATGCCATCGTTGATATAGTTGAAACAGGACAAACGCTTAAAGAAAATGGACTAATCATTTTTGAAGAAATATCAGACATTTCTGCCCGCCTCATAGCCAATAAGGCATCATTGAAAATGAAGACGAAAGAGATGTTCTCCATTATTAATCGTATTGAGGAAGCATTGAAATAGAGGAGGCACCACCATGAAAGTATGGTATGGAAAGCAAGATGAAATTTTAAACAATATTGAAAATCTGCGCGCATCATCAAAGGTCGTAGAAAAAGAAGCAGCAATAGCAGTGGAAGCAGTCATTCAAGAAGTGAAAACAAACGGAGATGAAGCACTCCGAAACTATACAAAAAAATTTGATAAAGTAGAACTGAAAGAATTTCGTATTCCGCAACGTGAGATTGATGAAGCGTTCTCTGTAGTGGAACCATCTTTTCTACAAGCACTTGAAGAGGCAAAAGTGAATATCGTTTCGTATCATGAAAAACAAAAGCGTCAAGGTTTTGTGGAAGCAGAACACGATGGCATTATTCGTGGTCAGCTCATTCGTCCTTTGCAAACAGTTGGCGTATACGTTCCAGGCGGTACAGCTGCGTATCCTTCTTCGGTTCTTATGAATATCTTGCCTGCAAAAATAGCAGGAGTACCTCGCATTGTTATGGTAACACCGCCACATGCTGGTGGGGTAAATCCTTATATCTTGGCAGCAGCGAAGGTTGCCGGCGTTGATGAAGTATATAGCATAGGGGGAGCACAAGCGATTGCAGCATTAGCTTACGGTACAGAAAGTATCCCTCGCGTTGACAAAATTGTTGGACCAGGAAATATGTATGTTGCTTTGGCCAAGCGTGCAGTATTTGGTGATGTCAATATTGATATGATTGCAGGGCCATCTGATATTCTGGTTGTTGCCGATGAAACGGGGAATGCACGCTATATTGCATCTGATCTTCTTTCCCAGGCGGAGCATGATGTAAACGCAACGGCTATTCTCGTTACTCCTAATGAAGAACTTGCACTTGCAGTCAAACAAGAAGTGGAAAAACAAGTAGAAGAACTACCAAGAAAAGAGATAGCAAAGACGTCTATTGAGCGAAACGGTGCTATTATTGTCGTGGATTCAATTGAGGAAGCGTTTGAAGCAGCGAATGCGATTAGCCCTGAGCATATTGAGCTCCATGTGAAAGAACCGATGCTAGCTTTAGCAAACGTACACAATGGCGGTAGCATTTTCCTAGGACCATATGCTCCCGAACCGCTTGGCGACTATTTTGCTGGACCAAACCATGTACTTCCAACAAGTGGTACCGCTCGCTTCTTCTCACCGCTCTCTGTTGACGATTTTATAAAAAAATCAAGCTTTGTATCGTATACGAGAAAGGCGCTAGAAAATGTAAAAGATCAAATTGTCATTTTAGCAGAAAAAGAGGGATTGCAGGCGCATGCGAAGGCAATCCAAATTCGATTTGATGGCAAAGGAGAGAATCAAGAATGACCAGAAGTGCAGAGCGTATTCGTACGACAACAGAAACTGACATCACCGTAAAAATTGACCTTGATAATCCAGACGAAGTAAGTATTGAAACTGGTGTTGGTTTCTTTGACCATATGCTTAATTTATTTGCTAGACATGGCCGATTTGGTTTACACATTCATGCTAAAGGCGATCTTCACATTGATTCGCATCATACTGTAGAGGATGTAGGAATTGCACTTGGGGAATGTATGAAAGAAGCGCTTGGTGATAAAAAGCAAATCAATCGATATGGTACATCTTATGTACCAATGGATGAAGCACTTGGTTTTGTTACACTCGACATAAGCAATCGCCCTTTTCTTGTCTTTGATGCGGAACTTGCAAATGAAAAGCTTGGCAACTTTGATACCGAATTGACAGAGGAATTTTTCAGAGCTGTGAGCTTTAATGCTGGTATTACTTTACACGCACGTGCCCTTTATGGGAAAAATACACATCATAAAATTGAAGCACTCTTTAAGGCGTTTGGACGTGCATTGCGCGAGGCAGTAGAGATTAACGAAAATATTAAAGGAGTTAACTCCACGAAAGGGATGCTGTAATATGATAGCAATTATCGATTACGGAATGGGAAATTTGCGCAGTGTTTCTAAGGCGCTTGAACATGTTGGTGTTTCTTACGTTATTACTGACGATGCAGATGTCATTCGTGGTAGTGAAGCAATTATATTACCTGGAGTCGGTGCATTTCCTAGAGCGATGAAGGAAATAGAAAAGCGTGGTCTAACTTCGCTTTTGAAAGAGGAAGCTGCTACCGGAAAGCCGTTTCTTGGTGTATGCCTCGGCATGCAACTCTTGTTTGAAGCAGGAGAAGAAATTGAAAATACAAAAGGTCTTGGCCTTTTACCTGGTACTGTCCGAAAGCTTCCAGCTGGACGGAAAATTCCTCATATGGGTTGGAATTCTTTGGAACAAAAAAAGCAGTCCCCTCTTTTAAAAGATGTAAAGGAAAATTCATACGTTTATTATGTTCACTCCTTTTATGCAGATTGCCCGGATGAAGTAGTTGACGCAGGAAGCAACTATGGTGTATTTGTTCCAGGTGTTGTATCGTGCGGTAACATTTTTGGTGCCCAATTTCATCCGGAAAAAAGCAGTGAAACGGGACTGAAAATGCTAGAAAACTTTAAGGAGTTGGTTGAAACATGGTCATTTTCCCAGCAATCGATTTAAAGAACGGCCGCTGTGTTCGTTTGTATCAAGGACAATTCCAGCAAGAAACGGTAGTAAATGAAAATCCTCTTGAGCAAGCACTCGTGTTTGAAAAGCTAGGAGCGAAATATTTGCATCTCGTTGATCTCGACGGGGCCCTTGACGGAAAACCAACGAACTTTCCCGTTATCGAAAGTATTGCGAAGGCATTACGTATTCCTGTACAAGTAGGCGGCGGTATTCGTTCAATGGAAACAATACAAACGTTATTATCAATTGGAGTAGCCCGTGTCATTATCGGAACAGCCGCTTTGTTAAATCCTGCATTTTTAGAAGAGGCAATAGAAAAGTATGGAGATCGCATTGTAGTTGGCATCGATGCAAAAAATGAATACGTTGCAACGCGCGGTTGGCTTGATGTTTCGGATGTACACTATCTTACACTTGCGAAGCAAATGGAGAAAAAAGGGGTACAAACGATTGTCTTTACTGATATTTCTAGGGATGGTACGCTTACTGGACCAAACTTCGAGCAATTGCAAGCTCTGCAAGAAGCGGTATCTATTCAAATTGTCGCATCCGGTGGCGTGAGCTCACTAGACGATATAAAAAGATTGCAAGACATGAATTTGTACGGTGTTATTACAGGTAAGGCCTTATATGAAGGGAAATTTGCCCTTGAGGAAGCATTGCAGGTGGTGGAATCATGTTAACGAAACGAATTATTCCTTGCTTAGATGTGAAAAACGGTCGAGTAGTAAAAGGGGTTAATTTTGTTGAACTTACTGATGTTGGAGATCCCGTTGCTATCGCTGCTGCTTATAATAAACAAGGTGCGGATGAACTTGTTTATTTAGATATTACTGCTACACATGAAGGACGTAAAACGATGATTGATGTAGTAGAACGTACAGCAAACGAGGTATTTATTCCGCTAACAGTGGGTGGTGGAATTAGTACAGTTGAACAGATGTATCATCTCTTACGTGCAGGTGCTGACAAAATCTCCATTAATTCTTCAGCTGTACGTAATCCACAACTGATTGCAGATGGGGCAGAGCGTTTCGGTGCGCAGTGTATCGTTGTTGCCATTGATGCTAAGAAGGTTGGAGAAGGCAAATGGAATGTGTACGTAAATGGTGGGCGCATTGACACGGGCTTAGATGCAGTAGAATGGGCGAAACGTGCAGAAGAACTAGGAGCAGGCGAAATTTTGCTAACGAGTATGGATGCAGATGGTACGAAGAAGGGGTATGATTTAGCGCTTACTGAGGCGATTTCACAAGCAGTAACTATTCCGGTTATTGCATCCGGTGGCTGTGGCAATAATGAGCATATCGTTGAATTGTTTAAGCAAACAACGGCAGATGCAGCGCTTGCTGCTTCTATTTATCATTACGGGGAAACTACCATTGCAGAAACAAAGAAAAAATTGGATGAAGCGGGAGTTGAGGTAAGAAAATGAAACCAGATTTTTCTAAAGGGTTGCTTCCGGCTGTTATCGTGGATGACAAAAGCAATGACATACTAATGCTTGGATATATGAACGAAGAATCTTATGCGAAAACATTGGAAATGAAAACTACATGGTTTTTTTCTCGTTCTCGTAATAAGCTATGGAATAAAGGGGAAACGTCTGGTCATTTTCAACATGTAAAGGAAATATACCTAGACTGCGACCAAGATACGATTTTAGTACGAGTGGATCAAATTGGTCCTGCCTGTCATACAGGCAGCAGGAGCTGTTTTTTTACAAAAGTATTGTAGGGGGAACTAAAAATGACAAATGTATTACAAGAATTATATGATGAAATTCTCGATCGTAAGAAAAACCCAGTAGCAGAATCGTATACAAACTACTTATTTACAAAGGGCTTAGATAAAATTTTGAAAAAAGTAGGAGAAGAAGCTACGGAGGTTGTTATTGCTGCAAAAAATAATAGTCGTGAGGAACTTGTCAGTGAAATGATGGATTTAACATATCACTGTCTCGTTTTACTTGCAGAGCAAAACATTACATTAGATGAGCTGAAAGAAGAAGCGAATCGTCGCCGTGGAAAGCTATCTCATGTACACGATCGTAAAGATATCGAAACGCTATAAGGGGGAGAATAGGATGCGAGTCGATTATCATCTTCATCTAGAAGAAGGACCATACTCACTGCGTTGGTTAGACCGGACAAATCGTGCAATCCAGCATTTTACACCAGTTTCTGCACCAATTCATTCGATGCAATGGTTGTTACAGTCGAATGAATTGTTAGAAAAACGATTGGAGCTAGGTGCGTTTTCTGCATATTGGATTGATTTGTATTTAGAAGAAGCTCTTCGTAAAGGGTTAACGGAAGTCGGGATTGTAGATCATTTATATCGTTTTACAGAAGCAAGAGAGTATTATTATCGTTATGTTGACATTTCTGATAGTGAACTAGGTGTACTGCAGAAAGAATGGCTAGACCAAGTCATGATTATGAACGTGAATCAGTTTACAAATGCAATTGAAGAAGCGAAGGAAAGATGGGCGAAAAAAGGGATTACATTACGTCTAGGATTGGAAGCAGATTATTTTGTTGGTGGGGAAGAAGAATTAGCCGAACTATTAAAGCTTGGAAACTGGGACTATGTAATCGGGTCCGTCCATTTTACAGATGATGGATGGGGTTTTGATAATCCAGATACACAAGAACTTTTTATTGGACAAGATCTTGATGTTTTATATAAAAATCATTTTGCAACCGTAGAGCGTGCGATACGTTCTAAGCTGTTTAATTTTGTAGCACATCTTGATAATATGAAAGTATTTAACTATCGTCCAGATGAAAATAGTTTGCTTCCATACTATGAAAATATAGCAAAGGCTCTACTAGAAAGCGATGTGGCAACTGAAATCAACGCAGGATTGTACTACCGTTATCCTGTGCATGAAATGTGCCCAAGCCCGCTCTTTTTAAGCGTGTTAGCGAAACATCGTGTGCCATTAACCGTTTCTTCTGATTCCCATTATCCCGATGATATTGGAAGTTATGTGGCACAAAATTTTGAAACAATACGTAAGCATGGCATTACAGAAATCGCGACATTTGAAAATCGAAAACGTATTATGAAGCCACTTGATTAAGCGAGGATTGGCATTCTTCCATTTGTGAAAATCCTTCTTTTGTTTATACAACAAATAAGCGGCCTTCGTGCAAGGCTGGAAAGAATGTATTTTCATGAATGGGAAGAGCTAGTGATTTCTAATAAATTGCGTGAAAAGGATCTTCATACAGTTATACTGTGTGAGGGTCCTTTTCACATACTCTATGTTTAGTGGAGAGGATAAAAACGATGGCGAAAATAGTTGTAGCAGGAAAAATACCGAGCGCTGGATTAGAGATGTTAAAAGGACATGAAGTAAAAATGTATGAAGGGGAAGACCTAATTCAAGAGGGACATCTGCAGGATCTTCTTTATGATGCCGACGCATTGCTTAGTTTACTATCTACAAAGGTTACGAAAGAGACAATTGAATCCGCACCCCATTTAAAAATCATTGCTAATTATGGTGCAGGTTTTGACAATATTGATTATGTTTATGCAGCAAGTAAAGGGATTCCCGTTACCAATACACCAGACGTATCAACGGAAGCGACAGCAGAGCTTACTTTTGCTATTTTACTAGCAGCTGCCCGCCGCATCCCTGAAGGAGATCAGTTATGTCGTACAGTAGGGTTTAAGGGATGGGCACCGCTTTTCTTTTTAGGGCGTGAAGTATATGGCAAAACAATCGGTATTATTGGATTTGGTGCTATTGGCCAAGCGGTTGCCAAACGTGCAAAGGCCTTTGGAATGAGTGTATTATATACGGGGCCTCATCGCAAGCAAGAGGGAGAGAAAGAAGTAGGTGCTACGTATGTCTCGCTAGAGGATGTACTCAAAAATTCGGACTTTGTCGTAATTAATAGTTCGTATCACCCAGACCTTCATCACTTGATAGATGATGAACAACTTTCTATGATGAAGCCTACCTCCTATTTAATTAATGCATCTCGAGGACCTATTCTAAATGAATTTGCTCTTGCTAGGGCATTAAAGAACAATAGAATTGAAGGAGCGGCACTTGATGTGTACGAATATGAGCCGAGTATTACAGAAGAACTGAAAGAGCTTACAAATGTTGTACTTACACCGCATATCGGGAATGCGACATTTGAAACGCGTGATAATATGGCAGAAATGGCTGTGCGTAATATTTTACAGGTACTAGATGGACGTGCACCGCTAACGCCGGTACGATAAGACTAAAAAGAGACATCCTCTGCGGAGGATGTCTCTTTTTAGTCTTCTTCCCTTTTTTCATCATGGTCTTTAATGTGATCAAAATGTCGCTGCCGTAAAAACTGTGAAAGCATGTAAACAATATAAAGAGGAATTGCTATGAATAAAAATTCCGGTATATTACCAATATTTCGTTTATACATTGTAAGAATGACACCTAACAAAAAAAGCGTAACAATGATGCTATACTTTGGAATAGGTACTTCTTTTAAGCTAGGAATTTTAATTCGGCTTACCATGAGAAAGGCGAATGTAATGTATAGGATAACGAGAACAATATGGGGAATGACATGAGAGAACAATGTAAGAAATGCCATAATTCCACCGGCTGCTGTTATCGGAACACCTGTGAAATAATGCAAGGAGCTCGATGTAGGCGTAATATTAAATCGAGCGAGTCGATAAGCTCCAAACAGCGGAAATAAACCGGCAATGTACAACCCCATTAGACCGAATTTAGAAAAATACGTATAATACATTAAAATGGCGGGCGCAGCTCCGAATGTAATAATGTCTGCTAATGAGTCTAATTCTTTACCTATTGGGGAGTCAACTCGGAGCAAACGGGCAAGTCTACCGTCCAAACTGTCTAACATCATGCCAATTAAAACCAATATTGCTGCAGATCGATAATGTCCCATGGATGCATAGCCAATGGACAGAAATCCGCTGTATAAATTTCCGAGAGTAAATAGATTCGGAATAGCTGTTCTGTACAAAATAAGATCCCTTACTTTCCTTTTAGATTCTTTTTTTATATCCTAAATGAAGGATATGTGGGTCATTATCTCTTAAAGAGAATAATGAATGATATGAAAGGCTGTCCTTCATATCATACCACAAAACAGGGGAAACAAAGCAAACATTTCCATCTGCATATACCATTGAAATGTTCAGAATTTATATGATAAATTAAATTTATCGAATGGACAAGGATATATCCCCTGTAAATATGGGGAAAATGAATTGACAGATTTGTTTTTTTTCTGGTATTGTTAAAAGCAATATAAAACGTTTGTAAATTAAATAGATCAGCCTCATCTTATCTCATGAATAGAGGTTGCAACCTTTAATAGTAGACTATGTGAGACTTTCTGGGGTCATCGATCATAGTACGAAAGGAAATGGTTGCCGAAGTGGATTAGTAGCCATAATGCTATTCTATTGGGCTTGCATTGAAAAAGTGCATGACTGTCACAAGCAATGCTTGTGGAGAACTATTGGAGATGTTGATGCGGTTTCTTATTAAAATGATGATTCATTTTTAAAGAAACGCGTATGAACATTGGTTCAACGCGTTTTTTTACGACTAAACTAGGGGGAGTAGCAATGTATTTGCATGGATCAAGC
>NZ_JBXKMX010000023.1:0-3697 GCF_056992975.1 Ectobacillus sp.
GTGCCTATTATAGTGAGGAAAATTCTCTCATTCCTACATATATTCATGATATCTTTAAAAACGGATTACCTGCAGATTTTAGATTGGTTGGAGCGACAACTCGTTCACCTGAAGAAATTTCGCCAGCAATACGTTCTCGTTGCTTGGAAGTGTTTTTTCATGAACTGGAGACAGATGAAATCGAAAAAGTAGCGACTGTTGCTAGTAATAAAATTGGTCTGCAAATTTCGGAGCAGGGACTTGCAAGGATCGGTCTATATGCGAAAAATGGAAGAGAGGCCATTAATCTCGTGCAACTAGCAGCAGGAATGGCGATAAATGAAGAGCGGAGTAATATTCGTGATGAGGATATAGAATGGGTGATCCACTCCAACCAATTAACACCAAAGCTTGAAAAACGGATATATCCTATTCCAAAAATTGGATTGGTAAATGGATTAGCGGTGTATGGACCAAATATGGGGGCTTTATTAGAGTTAGAGGTAACTGCCATTCCTGTTGAAGGAAAAGGTGAGATTGTCATTACAGGGATTGTTGAGGAAGAAAGTGTAGGAAATCAAACAAAATCCATTCGTCGTAAAAGTATGGTAAAAGGTTCAGCAGATAATGTAATAACTGTGCTAAGATCATTAAATTTACTACCAAAAGGCTATGACTTGCACATTAATTTTCCTGGCGGTGTCCCTGTTGATGGACCTTCAGCTGGAATAGCAATTGCTACAGGTGTTTATTCAGCTGTTCACGGTGTGTATGTACGAAATGATGTTGCCTTGACGGGAGAAATAAGTATTCACGGTGAGGTGAAACCTGTTGGCGGAGTTTATGCAAAGGTAAAAGCTGCCAAAAAAGCAGGGGTAAAAACAGTATTAATTCCAGCAGACAATTTGCAACCAATGCTGTATAACATAACAGGAATTGAAATAGTACCTGTTCGCCATATACGAGATGTCTTTGCCCGGATTTTTGTAGATCATATCTTAACTGAGTATGCTGATACAAGACGTTCCGCGTTATTACATGATGAAGGTGAAATGCATTCGATGTAATGGAGGGACTTCGCTTTCTAACATAAGGCGAAGTCCATTTTGTTGATAAAACAGATTGTATCTATCTCCATAATTGCATAATTGTTCTGTTGTAATATACAATAGGTGAACAGACTATATAAAAATGGAGGTGCAAATTAGAATGAATACGAGCGAAAGAGTCGTACCCCTCCTCCCATTACGAGGCATTCTTGTTTATCCAACGATTGTTCTACATCTTGATGTAGGACGTGAAAAATCAATACAGGCTATAGAAAACGCTGCGTTGAATGAAGATCTCATCTTTTTGATGACACAAAAAGATGTAAATGTAGATCAACCTGCAAAGGAAGATTTATATACGATTGGTACACTAGCAAAGGTAAAACAAATGTTAAAACTTCCAAATGGAACAGTTCGTGTGCTAGTAGAAGGATTACATAGAGCAGAAATGGTATCATTAAATGAGGAAGAGAATGTCGTAAATGCTTCCATTACGATTATCGAGGAAACAGGGGAAGGCGATTTAGAAGAAAAAGCGCTTATGCGGACGTTAGTTGATCATTTTGATCAATACATTAAGCTTTCTAAAAAAATTTCAAATGAAACGTTTGCAACGGTAGTTGATATAACTGAACCAGGACGAGTGGCAGATGTAATCGCTTCTCATCTTCCTTTAAAAATGCATGAAAAGCAAGAAATATTAGAAATCATTAATGTAAAAGATCGCTTGAATCGATTGATTTCTTTTATTCAAGATGAAAAAGAACTTCTTAGCTTAGAGAAGAAAATTGGTCAGCGTGTGAAGCATTCTATGGAACGTACACAAAAGGAATATTTTCTTCGTGAACAGATGAAAGCGATTCAGAAGGAGCTAGGGGAGAAAGAAGGAAAAGGTAGCGAGGTTGACATTTTACGTGGAAAAATTGAAAAATCCGGCATGCCAGATGAAACAAAAGAATCAGTCATGCGTGAATTGGATCGCTACGAGAAACTCCCTGCTAGCTCTGCAGAAAGCGGTGTAATTCGAAATTACATAGACTGGATGCTTTCACTCCCATGGAAAGAAGCAACAGAGGATATATTAGACATTCATAGAGCCGAAAAGATTTTAAATGATGATCATTTCGGATTAGAGAAAGTAAAGGAACGTGTTCTTGAATATTTAGCGGTTCAAAAACTAACCCGTTCTTTAAAGGGACCCATTCTTTGTTTAGTGGGGCCGCCCGGAGTTGGAAAGACATCTCTTGCACGTTCTGTTGCAAGATCGCTAAATCGTAATTTTGTACGTGTTTCACTTGGTGGTGTACGTGATGAATCTGAAGTTCGTGGTCATAGACGAACGTATGTAGGTGCTATGCCAGGACGCATTATCCAAGGAATGAAAAAAGCAAAAACAGTCAATCCTGTCTTTTTACTTGATGAAATCGACAAAATGTCAAATGATTTCCGCGGAGATCCATCTGCGGCTTTATTAGAAGTGTTAGATCCTGAGCAAAATAGCAATTTTAGCGATCATTACATTGAAGAGCCCTATGACTTATCAAATGTAATGTTTATTGCAACCGCGAATACACTTTCAACAATTCCCGGACCGCTGTTAGATCGTATGGAAATCATATCGATTGCTGGCTATACCGAGATTGAAAAAGTAAATATTGCTAGGGATCACTTATTAATTAAGCAGTTGAAGGCACATGGACTTACCAAAGGGAAGATGCAAATTCGTGATGAAGCACTGCTTGATATTATTCGGTATTATACAAGAGAAGCCGGTGTTCGTTCATTAGAACGCCAACTTGCTGCCATTTGCCGAAAGGTTGCACGTATTCTCGTAGCCGAAGAACGAAAGAGAGTGGTTGTTACAGACAAAAATCTAACGGACTTCTTAGGTAAGAAAATATTTCGCTTTGGTGAAGCTGAATTGCAAGATCAAGTGGGTGTTGCAACCGGACTAGCCTATACAACAGCAGGAGGAGATACGCTTGCAATAGAAGTCTCCCTGTATCCTGGTAAAGGAAAATTAATTCTTACTGGTAAGCTCGGGGATGTTATGAAGGAATCAGCGCAAGCGGCGTTTAGCTACATTCGTTCTCGTACGGAAGAACTTCAGATTGACAAGGATTTTTATGAAAAGAATGATATTCATATTCATGTACCAGAGGGAGCCGTTCCGAAAGATGGACCTTCAGCTGGGATTACGATGGCAACAGCCCTTATTTCCGCATTAACAGGACGACCTATTCATAAGGAAGTCGGAATGACGGGGGAAATTACACTTAGAGGACGCGTTCTTCCAATTGGCGGACTGAAAGAAAAAACATTAAGTGCACACCGAGCTGGATTAAAGAAGATTATTATTCCTGCAGATAATGAAAGAGATTTAGATGATATTCCTGATAGTGTGAAGGAGCAGTTGACGTTTGTGCTAGTCTCTCATCTGGACGAGGTACTGGAGCACGCGTTAGTAGGAGTGAAACAATGAAAGTAACGAAGTCTGAAATCGTAATTAGTGCAGTAAAACCTGCACAATATCCATCTGGAAATTTGCCTGAAATTGCACTTGCAGGACGATCAAATGTAGGAAAATCTTCCTTTATTAATACATTGCTGAGCAGAAAAAGTTTAGCACGTATTTCTTCTAAACCGGGTAAGACACAAACGCTAAATTT
>NZ_JBXKMX010000024.1:0-11366 GCF_056992975.1 Ectobacillus sp.
CGCCTGATTTCATTTTTAGTATATGGGCAAAATGACTGCGCTCACTCATATTCCATGCAACGATCATTAATATAGGCGCCATACTTGCCAGTGGAATATGAGAAGCATAGGGAGCTAGCACAAGTAAAGTTATCATTACAAATATACCGTGGAAAATGCCAGACAACGGCGATGCAGCACCATTTTTAATATTTGTTGCTGTTCTAGCGATTGCTCCGGTGGCAGGAATACCTCCAAATAGCGGTGTAACAATGTTTGCAATTCCTTGCCCAATTAATTCTCGATTGCTATTGTGTTTGCTACTCGTCATGCCATCAGCCACTACTGCAGATAAGAGAGATTCAATGCCTCCTAACATGGCAATAACAAAAGCAGGTCCAATTAATTTTTGCACGATCTCCCATGAAAATGTTGGCAGACGAAAATGCGGGATAGTGTTTGGGATTTCTCCAAAAGCTGTTCCTATTGTCGGAACATGTCCTGAAAAGAACAGCCCCGCAATACTACTTGAGACAAGTAAACCAATTAATGGTCCAGGTATTTTGGGAAATAGTTTTGGTGTAAGTAGGATAAAGAGTAGGCATATTGCTGCAGTTAGAATGCTATATGGATTTATTGTATTTAGGTGAATGAAAATTTCGTCTAAGTTTGCTAAAAATGATTCATGTTTTTGAATGCCGACAAGTCCTAAGAAATTAGAGATTTGCCCTACAAAAATGATGATAGCGATTCCAGATGTGAAACCAATTGTAACAGGACGTGGTATAAATGTAATAAGCGATCCTAATTTAAAAAGACCCATAACACACAAGAGAATACCGGCTAAAAGTCCAGCAACTAATAAATTTTCATAGCCATACGTAAGTACAATCCCTAATAAAACGGGAATAAATGCACCAGTTGGACCACCAATTTGAAATCGAGATCCACCTAGAAGTGAAATGAGAATGCCGGCTATACACGTTGTGTAAATTCCATATTCCGGTTTTACACCGGAAGCGATGGCAAAGGACATACCAAGAGGAATTGCAATAATCCCAACGATAATTCCAGCTACTATATCTTGTTTTAATTTTTGAAAGGAATACCCTGCATATCTACCTGTGAATCGAAGCTTCACATGAAACCCTTCTTTTCTATTTTAATTTTCGTATAATCTCCTTATTTCTCCTGTAATAAGGAGGGTATTACTCTGCGAGATCCTCCAACATAGAAATGGTATAAACCAGTTGGTTATTAAAAATTTCTCGCGCCACAGTTAATAAGTCTGTAATCATTGGATCTCGTAATGCATACATGACTTGCTTTCCATTTTTTGTCCCAACTACAATATTCTTTGCACGAAGTACACTTAGCTGCTGTGAAACGGCGGAGCCTTCACTGTTCACAAGTGTTTGAATTTCATTTACACTTTTTTCCCCTTCAGATAGTACTTCTAGAATATGGATGCGTAAAGGGTGTGCAAGTGCTTTAAAAAACTCGGCCTTAAATTGTTGCATATTCGCGTTCATTGTATCTCCCCCATCGAAGTTTTCCCCTTTATTTTTACTATACATATTCAAATATCTTGATGTGTATAGCTTACGCCTGACGTTTTAAAATTTCAAGATAAAATTACAGGAAAGAAAGATGAATTACATTTATCTTGTAAAACGCTTAAATCCATATCGTTAAGATGTTAGAATAAGAAGGAACTCTTATCCTTATTTAAGATAAGAGTACGATTTGCAATCATTATTTTGAATTAGAAATTAGAAAAATTTCTCTGACATGAAAACGAGCGAATAGGGTCATTTTAATAACAATTGAAATTGGATTTGCTAGGGGGAATCTTATGTTGAATTTTACGTGGAATGTGTTTACTAAAACAGGCAGCATAGAAACGTATCTTCTCATAAAAGAGCTAGAACAAGAAGGACAAGAAATACTAACTAAGCTGGATGAAGAGCTTTCCGATTTTGATTCTCCTATTACATGACCTTATTCGTCTTTACCTTGGATGGTGATGAATATGTTTCAAAAAATAGAAGGAATTGTATTACGTACGATTGATTACGGAGAAACGAATAGAATTGTAACATTTTATACACGTGAATTTGGAAAAATCAGTGCGATGGCACGCGGAGCAAAAAAACCAAAAAGTAGGCTTGCTTCTATTTCTCAGCCGTTTACATATGGTTATTTTCTCTTGCAAGTCGGTTCTGGTTTAGGAACGCTCCAACAGGGGGAAATTGTTTCTTCGATGCGTGAAATAAGGGAGGACATCTTTTTAACAGCATATGCTTCCTTCGTTATGGAATTAACGGACAAAGCTACGGAAGAAAAGCAACCGAACCCTTTTTTATTTGAATTGATGTATCAAACCTTACATTACATGAATGAAGGGGTTGACCCAGAGGTACTAGCACTTATATTTGAAGTGAAAATGCTTCCTGTGCTTGGGTTATATCCTGTTATAGATACTTGTGTTATCTGCCATGAGACGCGCCCTTTTTACGCTTTCTCTGTTCGAGAAGGCGGTTTTCTTTGTGAACAGCATGCAGATCATGATCCATATCGCTTTCCTTTATCGGATGCAGCAAGTAAACTCATTCGCTTATTTTATCATTTCGATTTGAATAGACTAGGGAATGTTTCAGTGAAGGCCGAAACAAAACAACAAATTCGTGCAGCGATTTCAGCCTATTACGATGAATATTGTGGTATTTATTTAAAGTCTCGACGGTTTATAAGTCAGTTAGATAAATTTAAAATGGAGTAAAGCAAGAATAAATGTATTTGAACTTGTGATGCAGGATTGGTAGTTCTATTGCTTATAGAACCCAATCCTCTTTATATATATGCGTATTTGTAGATTGTGTTTGCATCACAATTCGATGTATGATATAGGGGTTATACATAGCTCTAATATTGACATATGTCATTTCTTTTTGGAGCAGTTTGTTTGGTATATAATAGTAAGGAAAAGCATAATAACTCTTTTACGCTGCTGTCCATAAAGGTGGTGAGTACCATGGAAATTAATAAACGACAAGAGCATATTGTTCAAATTGTGAAAGATAACGGCCCAATAACTGGGGAAGCAATTGCAGAACAGTTAAATTTAACAAGAGCAACCTTAAGACCAGATCTTGCTATCTTAACGATGGCAGGTTATTTAGAGGCACGTCCTCGCGTAGGATATTTTTATACAGGAAAGACAGGTGGACAGTTGCTGTCAGAAGCTTTGAAGAAGCTTACTGTTCGCAAACATATGTCTAGACCAGTTGTGGTAAATACGAATGTTTCGGTCTATGATGCGATATGTACGATGTTTCTTGAAGATGTAGGAACGTTGTTTATTGTAAATCAAAAAACAATGCTAGTAGGTGTAGTGTCACGTAAAGACTTATTGAGAGCTAGTTTAGGAAAACAAGATTTGACTGTCCTACCTGTTAACATCATTATGACAAGAATGCCAAATATTACGATGTGTAAAAAAGAAGATACTTTGTATGATGTCGCGCAACGATTAATAGAGAAGCAAATAGATTCAATGCCAATCGTTAAGGATACCGATGAAGGGTTTGAAGTTGTGGGGCGTATTACGAAAACAAATATTACGCGCGCATTTGTAGATTTGGTTAATAATGAATTGATTTAACAGTTTAGTTAAAGTGAGGGAATAAAATGAACAATCAAATTGTATACATTGTGTCCGATTCTGTAGGAGAAACAGCTGATTTAGTTGTTCGTGCTGCTATGGGGCAATTTCTTTTTACACCTGACATTCGCCGTGTTCCGTATGTTGAAGATACGGGAACATTAAGAGAAGTCATTTCGATTGCACAGAGTAATCACGCAATCATTTGTTTTACTCTAGTAAAGCCTGAGATGAGACAGTATTTAATTGAAGAAGCAGCAAAAGAACAGGTACAAGTGTATGATATTATTGGACCATTAATTGATCAAATCCAAAAAATAACTGGGGGAATACCTCGTTATGAGCCAGGATTAGCTCGTACACTTGACGAAGATTACTTTAAAAAAATAGAAGCAATTGAGTTTGCCGTTAAATATGATGATGGAAGAGACCCAAGAGGTATTTTGAAGGCTGATATTGTTTTAATTGGATTATCCCGTACTTCTAAAACTCCGTTGTCCCAATATTTAGCACATAAACGATTGAAAGTAGCTAATGTTCCCCTCGTACCGGAAATTGATCCGCCGGAAGAATTATTTTCAGTTCCAAAGGAAAAGTGCTTTGGGTTAAAGATTGATCCTGAAAAACTCAATCATATTCGAAAAGAACGTTTGAAATCACTCGGTCTTAGTGATGTTGCAAACTATGCGAACTTAAACCGTATTTATGAGGAATTTAAGCATTTTGAGCGAATTATAGAAAGAATCGGATGTACGGTTATTGATGTTTCAAACCGGGCGATTGAAGAGTCCGCTAGTGTAATTTTGAATGAAATTCAAAACCAAAAAGATTATTAAAGAACATTAAAGTACATTTTCCATTTGGAAAGTGTGCTTTTTTTTTCAAAAAAAATAAAGTAGTAGCTAAGTGAGGATTTTTGTATTATAATAAAAAATTGTGATAAAAATGTATGTTTTACGTTTAGACTTTGTTAGTTACGAATAAACTATGGGTAGGATTTGTGTTTGGTAATGATTAATGGGGAAGTTGATTATAAATTTTGTGTATAAGACTAGCTTCCACAGCAAAATGTCTCTGTATTAGCTTAGAACTTTCTCTTTGATAGAGTAAATACGGGCCTCATTTGCTTTTCTAGTGTACTCGACAAAATTCTTACCATTTAACCAAGTGCTATGGAAGGATTCACAGAAGGGATGTAGAATAGAGAAATATGCAAAAAATCACAAAAATATTTATTGATAGTGATGCATGCCCTGTGAAGGAAGAAATTGTGGAGTTTGGGAATGTATATGGAGTAGAACTTTACTTTGTAGCTTCCTATCCACATAAACCGTATTTTAAAGAAGGAAATTGGATTTATGCGGATTCCTTTTAAGACGAGGTGGATTTTTATATATACAAACATACAAAAAGGGAGATTTTGTCGTAACTAAGGATATTAAGAAGGGTGCAAGTTCTTTCACCCAGGGGAATAAAACTGGATGAGTGGAGCATGGATATAATTTTACATGATCGACATGTTTCTGCAAAATTGCTAAGAGGAGAAACTTCTACACAAGGTCCAAAACCTTTTTAAAGAGGATTGTAAGCAATTTTTGCTTAGTTTAGAAAAAATATTGTCGAATCATGAAGGAATCCTTTAACTTATAGCGAATAAAAAATACGACACGGAGATGCTGCTATGGGAAATCGAATTCCCGAAGACGTTGTGGAACGTATTCGACAATCAGTGGACATCGTTGACATTATAGGCGATTATGTTCAATTGAAGAAGCAAGGACGCAACTATTTCGGTTTATGCCCTTTCCATGGGGAAAATACACCTTCGTTTTCAGTTTCATCAGACAAGCAAATCTTTCATTGCTTCGGGTGTGGGGAAGGTGGAAATGCTCTTTCATTCGTCATGAAGGTAGAGAATATTTCCTTTACCGAAGCAGTTATGAAGCTTGGAAATAGATCAGGCATCCAAGTAGCAGAGTATGTATCGGAGCCAGAAGAAACGACGGATCGCAATTCTGAAATGATACAGGCTCATGAACTTCTGAAAAAGTATTATCATCATCTTCTCATGAATACGCAAGATGCTAAACCTGCATTAGAATATCTACTTAACAGAGGCATATCGAAAGAAATGATTACAAAGTTTGAGATTGGATATGCCGGGACAGCTTGGGATCATGCAACGCGAGTTTTGCAAAAACGTGGGTTTACGATGGAACAGATGGTGCAAGCAGGACTAGTTATGGAAAATGAGAAAGACGGTAGTTACTATGATCGTTTTCGAAACCGTATAATGTTTCCTATCTACAGTTTACAAGGTAAAACGATTGCTTTTAGCGGACGAACATTAGGAGAAGATTCTCCAAAGTATATGAATAGTCCAGAGACTCCTATTTTTCACAAAAGTAATACGTTATATCATTTCCATCAAGCTCGTTCCATGATTCGTAAAACACAAAGAGTTCTTTTGATGGAAGGGTATGCAGATGTTATTGCAGCTGTACATTGCGGGCTAGAGGAAGCTGTAGCAACGATGGGGACAGCCATAACAGAAGAACAAGCAAGAATTCTTCGAAGAAATGTTGATACAGTCGTGCTATGCTACGATGGAGATAAAGCAGGACAAGAAGCAACTGTAAAAGCCGGCCATTTGTTACTTCATGCAGGTTGTCAGGTTAGAGTTGTAATCGTTCCGGATAAAATGGATCCAGATGAATTCGTTCGTAAGCACGGCGTAGATTCGTTTCGAAACCTGATTGAAGAAAGTATACCGTTTGTTGATTTTAAACTGCATTACCTTCGCCTTGGAAAGAATTTGCAAGACCCAGAAGAACAAGGGGCTTATGTACAGGCTGTTGTGAAAGAACTTGCAAGGCTTACAACATTTGTACAGGCTCAGCCTTACTTGCAGACGCTGACGAAAGAATTTCCATACGAAATGGAAGATTTACGTAGTGAACTGCGAAAGTATCAGAATCAACAACAACCAACTCGTGCTATACCGGAACAAAAGCAAAGTGTAGGTATAAAAACGAAATTAGCAGGGTATGAAAGGTCTGAAAGAGAATTATTATATCATGCCTTGCAGAGTATGGAAGTTGCCCAGCGACTTCAAGACTTCGTTCATTATTTTCATACAGAAGAGCATAAAGGGATTTTATACGAGGTATACGCATATTATGAAAAAGGAAACGAACCGAATATTAGTAAATTTATGGATTGGTTATCACAGAGTGATTTAAAAAATATAGTTGCTGATATTTCGGTGGATGTGTTTATTAATCCAACATACTCTCTTGAGTTGTTCGATGGAGATATAAAGTCGTTACAAAAGCATAAAGAAAAACTAGATCAAATGCGGAACATCTTTGAACTGCGAAAGTTAGAAAAGGTAGATCCTAAAGCTGCCGCCGTATTTGCTCAAGAAAATATAATTAAACAACATAAAGCAAGAAAATAGCTTTTTTAATAAGAATCAATTATAATCAATTTTTGTATCTCGTGTAAGGAGGGGAACAAATGGCTGACAAATCAGCTCGTTCTAAAGAAATTGAAAGTGATATCACTCTTGATCAAGTAAAAGAGCAATTAACGGAGCTCGGTAAAAAGCGTGGTGTTCTTACCTACGAAGAAATCGCTGAGCGCATGAGCGGGTTTGACATGGAATCAGAACAGATGGACGAATTCTATGAATTCTTAGGTGAACAAGCAATTGAATTAATTGGTGATTCAGATGAAGATCCCAATAGTCATCAACTTGCAAAAGAAGAAGAATTCGACTTGAATGATTTAAGCGTTCCACCAGGTGTTAAAATAAATGACCCCGTTCGTATGTACCTAAAGGAAATAGGCCGTGTCGATTTACTTTCTGCTCAGCAGGAAATTGAATTAGCAAAACGAATTGAACAAGGTAACGAGGAAGCGAAACGTCGACTAGCTGAAGCAAACTTACGCCTTGTCGTTAGTATTGCAAAACGTTATGTAGGACGTGGCATGTTATTTCTTGACTTAATTCAAGAAGGAAACATGGGTCTAATCAAAGCGGTTGAAAAATTCGATTACCGTAAAGGATATAAATTTAGTACTTATGCTACTTGGTGGATTCGTCAAGCTATTACACGTGCAATAGCTGACCAAGCCCGCACAATACGAATCCCCGTTCATATGGTTGAAACGATTAATAAACTAATTCGTGTGCAACGACAATTACTTCAAGATTTAGGACGTGAGCCTTCCCCTGAAGAAATTGGTGAAGAAATGGATCTTGCACCTGAAAAGGTTCGCGAAATATTAAAGATAGCACAAGAGCCGGTTTCACTAGAAACACCAATTGGTGAAGAAGATGATTCTCATCTTGGAGATTTTATTGAAGACCAAGAAGCAACATCTCCTGCCGATCATGCAGCATATGAGCTGTTAAAAGAACAGCTTGAAGATGTATTAGATACATTAACGGATCGTGAAGAAAACGTTCTTCGTTTGCGCTTTGGCTTAGACGATGGTCGTACTCGTACATTAGAAGAGGTTGGTAAAGTATTTGGTGTTACGAGAGAACGGATTCGTCAAATAGAAGCAAAAGCATTACGCAAGCTAAGACATCCGAGTCGTAGTAAGCGTCTAAAAGATTTCTTAGAATAGATTCCTCTTGAAAGTTTACTTCTTAGCTGTGAAGTAAGCTTTTTTCTTTTGTCAGCATATAGGCTGATTACAATTCTTGTAATTTATTTTACAGAATTGTTTATCGATTTGCAAATGCTCCTGTTGTGATTTTTTCGAGTGAATTCTTGCCTAATTTACAGCATTTAGTTTTTGCGATGACGGAATACCGAGATTTAACTAGATTTTTATCGTAATAATAGGATAATCATGTTAGAAAACAGTCTTTTCATTCCCATATATTATCATAATTTCTCTTTTGAGGTAATATACTTTCGAGTAAAGTATATGTGTACAATCTAATTGAGGAATTGGGGGATAGGAGAAATGAAAGGAAATCCGTTACTTCCGTATGCGTTTCTTGCCATCATTGGAATCGCCTTAATGCTTATTTTCTCCTTTCAAGGGATCAAACAAGAGAAAGCATTGATGGCTGCAAAAACAGGGGGGGCTGCCTCTCAGGCTGCTCCTAATCCAGAAGAAATTGTGAAGCAAACATGTACCAGTTGTCACGGGGCAAATTTGGAAGGATCGGTAGGACCAAATTTGCAGAAAATCGGAAGTAAATATTCGCAAGATGAAATAAAAACAATACTAATGAACGGGAGAGGAAATATGCCAGCGGGATTAGTAACAAGCGACGTGGCAGCTAAGGTGGCTGCATATTTAGAAGGGAAAAAATAATGTAATAGGGGTAAAGCCCATATAGAATAATTTATTAGCCCTTTATGAAATCGTAAAGGGCCTTACTAGTTTAGTGATAGAAAAAGTGCATAACATACTAATTTACTTGCATCAAAACCAATTAATTCTTATGATGAAGGCATACTAAAGAAAAAGGATTGTGGTATACAAGATGAATGAAGGAAAGTTATCAAAACGATTGGAAGCGGTAGCAAAGGAGATACCGCCGCAATCTGTTTTAGCCGATATTGGCTCTGATCATGCTTATTTACCTTGTTACGCCATTTTACAAGGGCTTATTTCCCGCGCTATAGCTGGAGAAGTGGTGGAGGGGCCATTTCGTTCGGCACAAGCTACGGTTCAGCTTTGTGGCTTACAAGACCAAATTTCAGTTCGTAAGGGGAATGGACTAGACGTTCTTCAAAAAGGAGAAACGGATGTTATTTCAATTGCAGGTATGGGAGGCGGTCTAATTCGCGATATTTTAGAACGCGGTAAAGATAAGTTATACGGAGTGACAAGACTGATCTTACAGCCAAACATTGGTGCAAATATCGTTCGAACATGGCTTATGGAGCATGAGTGGGAACTTATACATGAAACAATTATAGAAGAAGATGGAAAATTCTATGAAATTCTTGTTGCTGAGCAAGGTGATGGATGTAAACCATACCTTGAGCATAAAGAAGCAGGGTTGTTACTTGGGCCGCATTTGCTTCGGGAAGGTTCGGACACGTTTCGCGACAAGTGGAATTATGAATTACAAAATTTACACCGAATTTTGCTTCAACTACAATCTGCAAATCCAAGTGAAGAGATGATGCAGAAGCGTTCAGAAATAGTATATAAAATTCAATTGATAGAAGAGGGATTGGCATGAGTAAAATTCCGAATGGGCATGAAGTGATTGCGTTGTTTGAACAATTTTATCCAAAATCACTCGCTTTGGAGGGTGACAAAATAGGATTGCAGTTAGGCTCTCTTTCTACCCTTACTGAGCATGTTTTAGTTACTCTTGATGTGACGGAGGAAGTAGTAAAGGAAGCAATTGAAAAAAACTGTACGTTAATTATTGCGCATCATCCGTTTATTTATTATCCATTAAAGCAAATTCTAACAGATACAAGTCAAGGAAGAATCATCGATTTATGTTTGCGCCATAATATTGCAATCTATGCTGCACATACAAATTTAGATGTTGCACCTGGTGGAGTCAATGATTTATTAACAGAAGCACTACAACTTCACCATACAGAGGTTCTCGTCCCGACCTATGAGGATAAGTTGAAGAAACTAGTTGTATTTGTACCGGTAACTCATGAAGAGGCCGTGCGGAAGGCATTGGGAGATAGCGGAGCAGGTTTTATTGGTAAGTACAGTCATTGTTCCTTTACCGGTTTGGGGACAGGAGCATTTTTACCGATGGAAGGAACCAATCCGTTTATCGGAAAGCAAGGAGAACTCACAAAGGTGGAAGAAGTTCGGATTGAAACGGTATTTCCTGCCTCCTTACAAAAACAAGTTGTAAAATCGATGATAGAAGCGCATCCGTATGAAGAGGTCGCCTATGATATATATTCATTAGATAATGAGCCCAATAGGTTAGGGTTAGGCAGAATAGGTGTACTGCAAAACGAAATGACTGTAGAACAATTTGCAAACTACGTAAAAGAATGCTTAGAAGTTCCGGCGGTTCGCGTGGTTGGAAAGTTGCAAGATCGTGTTCGAAAGGTAGCGGTACTTGGAGGAGACGGGAATAAATATTGGAAACAGGCAAAGTTTCGCGGAGCTGATGTATACATAACCGGAGATTTGTATTATCATGTTGCACATGATGCGCTGACATACGGATTAAACATTATTGATCCGGGACACAATGTGGAAAAGGTTATGAAAAAAGGCGTCCAAAAGCGATTACAAAAGGAACTAGAGAATAAAAACTATAACGTAACCATTCATTCATCTACAATACATACAGATCCATTTGTATTCATATAAAATAAGAAACCATCCTTATATCTAAAGGATGGTTTCTTGTTTCTATTGGGCTCATGAGCAATTCATTTCAATCTTTTTGTTTTACTTTAGGTAATATTTTATTCAGTGGCACGTTTCGTTTTCGTTCCCAAGTAGCGGGATTTGCAGGGTCATATTGTTCAAAAAAGGCGATGACTTCTTTTGTAATCGGAGTTGGGGTAGAAGCACCCGCAGTTATTGCAACGGTATGGACTCCTTCTAGCCATTCTAATTGTATTTCACTCACATCTGCAACGCGATAGGCGTTCGTATGTGCAATTTCTTTGGATACTTGTGCAAGACGATTAGAATTGTTGCTTTTTGGATCTCCCACAACAATCGTGACATCCGCTTCTCCGGCTTGCTT
>NZ_JBXKMX010000025.1:0-2984 GCF_056992975.1 Ectobacillus sp.
CATTTCAGCCATACGAGGTGAACCGAGGTACATCGAAGCATTTCCTTCTACCATCATAACAATGTCACAAAAAGCGGGAATATAGGCGCCTCCTGCTGCAGAAGGTCCAAACAATAAGCAAATTTGCGGGATTTTTCCTGATAGCTTTACTTGATTATAAAAAATACGTCCTGCGCCGCGACGTCCAGGAAACATATCAATTTGATCGGTAATACGTGCCCCTGCCGAATCAACTAAATAAAACAATGGTGCACGCAGTTTTTCAGCTGTTTCTTGAATGCGGAGGATTTTTTCAACTGTACGTGAACCCCAAGACCCGGCTTTAACAGTTGAATCATTTGCCATAACACAAACAGTGCGTCCATGTATTTTTCCAATAGCAGTTACTACTCCATCTGCAGGTAAATTGTCATTATCGCAATTTGCAAATAAACCATCTTCAGCATAGTCAAAGTCATCAAACAAAGCAGCAAGGCGCTCTCTTACGAAGAACTTCCCTTTTGCATCATTTTGCTCATGATATTTTTCGGCTCCGCCTTGTTTTATTTTCTCAACTCGTTCTTCTAACGTACCCTGCTTCTGTTGTTGATCTAGCACGATTATTCCCCCTTATAGATTGGCTTTCGCTTTTCTCCAAATGCTTGTAGCCCTTCCAAACGATCCTTTGTCGGGATGATAGTTTCATATGCCTCTATTTCAACTTGAAGCCCGCTTTGAATATCCACCTGCATCCCTTGTGAAATAGTACGCTTTGCAGCCTTTACGGCAAGAGGTCCATTTTGTGCAATGAGCGTCGCAATCTCGTAGGCTTTCGTAAGCAGATCTTCCTTACTAGCTGTAAATTCTACAAGACCGTATTCCTTTGCTTCTACTCCTGTTATGCGTCTGGCTGTATAGATGAGTTCTTTGGCCCTGCCTAAACCGACTAACCGAGGTAAACGCTGCGTTCCGCCAGCACCAGGAATGATGGCAAGGGATGTTTCAGTTAAACCAAGTGTAGCGGTTTCAGCAGCGACGCGAATATCACATGCTAAGCAAAGCTCTGTTCCACCGCCAAGTGCAGTGCCGTTTATGGCAGCAATAACAGGCATCGGCAATTGTTCAATTTGATTTATCGTTTCACGAATTAACGTGACCGCCTTGCGTACCTCAGCTTCATTCATTCCCATTCGTTCCTTCAAATCTGCGCCGGCGCAAAATGCTTTCTCTCCTGCACCGGTAATAATCACAACACGTACATCCGTATTTTCTCTTATCTGATTCCATACTTCTTGCAGTTCCTCAAGCAATGAAAGTGATAATGCATTCGCTTGCTTCGGCCTGTTTAGCATAACGGTTACAATATGCTCTGTACGAAATTCAACTGAAATATTCTCTAGCAGAAGCATCGCGTTCACCTACTTTTCGTTTTTTGTTGCATAGCGCGGTGTACATGACTGTGTAACGGCATATTTAGCTTACGCTCTATAAACTGAGTAGCAATTGTAAAACGGCTAGTATCAATATTTGTCTGTATCCCCATAGCAGATAGCATATGAAGGAGATCATTTGTTGCAACGTTTCCGGAAGCGCCTGGTGCATACGGACAGCCTCCTAATCCCCCGCACGCACTATCAAACGTTGTGATCCCCATAGATAGTGATTGCATAACATTGGCAAGCGCCATTCCATATGTGTTGTGAAAATGAAGTGCTAGTGAAGAAGTTGGAAATTTACTAAGTAGAGACCCTAATACACGTTCTACTTGAGACGGATTTGCTACTCCAATCGTATCCCCAAGAGAGATTTCGTAAATTCCGTACGATAGCAATTCCTCACAAATCTCTTCAACTTTCGAAACGGAGACCTTTCCTTCAAAGGGACAGCCAAACACAGTTGATATGTAACCACGAACTTTTTTCCCAGCTTGTAAGCTATTTGCGGTTACTTCCTTAATAGAAGTAAGAGCATCCGAAATGGATGAGTTAATATTACTTTGATTATGTGTCTCACTTGCTGAGAGAAATACACTAACTTCATCTACATTTACGGAAAGAGCTCGCTGTAATCCGCGAACATTTGGAACGAGAGCGGCATAGGTAACACCCTCTTTTCGCTCTAAATGAGCAAAAACGTCCGCTGCATCTGCTAAAGCCGGAATCCACTTTGGATGAACAAAGGATGACACTTCTATATAAGAAAGCCCCGTTTCGGATAGGAGGTAAATCCATTCCAATTTATCTTTCGTTGCAACGATTTTTTTCTCATTTTGCAATCCATCTCGAGGACCAACTTCTTTTATCGTAACAAAATCAGGCAACTTCATCCCTTATCCTCCTATTCCAGTTCCGCTATAACATCACCTTCGTTTACAAACTCTCCCTCGCTTACGTTTAATTTCACAATTTTTCCTGCTTGTTCCGTTGAAATTGGAATTTCCATTTTCATCGACTCTAAAATGGCAACATCTTGTCCCTCTTCAATTACATCCCCTACATTCACCACAAATTTCCATACATTTCCTGCCATCGTAGCATATACATTTGCCATTTTTTCTCCTCCTTTAATTATTTTTGAACTACTCGCTCTGTTAAAAAGCTTGTCGTATACACGCCGCATTGAAATGTCTCATCCTCTAACACTTGAAGTAGTAATGGTATATTGGTTTTAATACCTTGTAATTTGAAGTCTATCAGCGCCTTATGAAGCGATTGGATTGCCTTCTCCCTAGTCGTTCCATGTGCAATAACCTTTGCAATCATCGGATCATAATAGGGAGTTATGGTTGTTCCTTCATCGACAAAATGATCAATTCGAACCGTAGTGGGAAGTTGAAGAAACGTAATTTTTCCTGGTGAAGGATAAAATGTGTTGGGATCCTCTGCGTACACGCGTGCTTCGATACTATGTCCGTTTAAAGCAATATCATCTTGTGAAAAGGAGAGCCTTTCTCCTGCAGCAATACGCAATTGTTGTTCAACTAAATCTAAGCCCGTAATTTCTTC
>NZ_JBXKMX010000026.1:0-2113 GCF_056992975.1 Ectobacillus sp.
GCATGGCTACAACGTTCATCCACGTCATTGCATTTTCTCTCCTCACAAGTATGTTCCAAAGCATGTTTTCCTGCATTGAAAACATGCTTTGGTAGGGATGCACAGTCTATCTTAAAATTCTTATTGCTCGTATTTTTTCATCAATTGTGCTAATTCTTCATCAATTGCTTTGTCCTTGCTCATACTCGCTAATTCTTCATCAATGGACTTTTCCTTTTTATACACTTCTCCGCTCGCTTCTGCTTCTGCTTCTAATTGAAGTGCCTTATCTTCCATTCTCTTTAATCCCGCTAACGCTGTATTTGTATCAAAACCAGACATCGCCTTGTTAATGTTTTTTTGTGCTTGCGCAGCATTTACTCTTGCCACAAGCGTTTCACGTTTGTTTTTTAATTCGGTCACTTGTTTGCGCATTTCTTCAAGCTTTTCACGAAGATTATCAGCAGCCAACTTATTTTGCTCATAGCTAGTCTTATATTCATCACGTTTTTGCTCGGCATTTTTCTTCTCTTCCAAGGCTCTTCGTGCAAGATCTATGTTTTTCGCTTGTACGGCTAAATTTGCTTGTTCATCACGTTTATTCACTAAGGATTCTTGTTCTTCATATAACAATTTAAACTTCTTCTCTAGAGCAATTTGTGCCGCAACACTTTTCTCTGCCTCTTCTAAATCCTCTTGCATATCCCGTAAGTATTGATCTGTCATTTTAATCGGATCTTCAGCTTTTTCGATAAGAGAATATACATTTGACAATGTTAAATCGCGTAATCTTTTAAAAATTGACATGAACAAATTCCTCCATTCATTTTTGTAAAGATAGAAGCTTACTACATTCATAGTAACATAATATGTATCCTGATAATAAATTTATAATCAACGATAGTGTATTACATTACTTGTTGCTTTTTTGTTTATTTGTATCCACATCCAGAATATCAAGAAAGAACATAAAAATAGGAATGCCAATAATTAATCCCCAAATTCCTAAGAAATGCTCTGAAAAAATAAGAATCGTAAACGTATAAAACATCGGCAAATTGGTCTTAGATGACATGAGCTTTGGATTAAGTACATAGCCTTCTAGCATATGGAGCACTGTAATCATAATAATGACATATACAATATACATCATTCCACCAATTGTATATGCAACTGTACACAATGGAAGTAAAGAAATGAACACCCCAGCAACAGGGACTAATCCAAAAAAGAAAATCATTAGCCCTAAACCAATTAACTGTGGAAAGCCCATGAAGTAAAGAGCTATAACACTTAATATACTATTCACAAAGGCAATAGCGAACTGTGCTTCAATTACTTTTCCAAACGACCTAGCAAACCGTTCCCCAAAATATTTCGTTTCTGTAAAAATAGCCGAAATCTTACTGTTTTCGAAACGATTCGTGAACTCTATAATTCTAGGCTTTTCTAAAAGATAAATACAACTTAAAACAAGCGCTAAAAATACATCAAACCCTAGTTTTCCTACATTTGTTGCATATTTGTATATTATATCAATAAACTGTGTTGTATATCCCGAAAGTTCATTTTGTTTTAATGTGTCAATAATATAAAGAATGATGGGATCATTGGGAGGGTGATTATAAAATGCCTTTAATTGCTTTACAAGTTGAATAATCTGTGTGGTGACGACCGGTAAAAATTTATAAATCACTATGAATAAAGCAATAACAAGTATGATATATAACACTGCTACCGTAAACTTACGATTTAATGAGATGATTTTTTGGAGCCGTGTTGATAGAAATTTATGTAGTCGACCCATTAAAAAGGTAAATATAAAAGTAAGTAAAATTAAGTTGATCATGCTGCGTAAGCTGTACAAAAGGAGCGCTAAAAACAGTAAGATTAAAATCCGTTGAAAGCTATAGCTCTGAAAATATTTCCTCGTCCATGAGAACAATTGTGCATCCCAGCCTCTCCATAATCTAATATGTTTTCTATCACATTACCATAATTACAAAACCCATATCCATTAGAATCATACTTTCTATCGTGCGCCTGTTACACCATTTACTATAATTTATTTACCGTATAGAAACAATAATTCCGTTAATAATAATAATAAAAAGGATTGATTATGAAAACATTA
>NZ_JBXKMX010000027.1:0-9167 GCF_056992975.1 Ectobacillus sp.
GCAGGACGAGCAAGACCAGCTGCACAGCCGCAAACAGAATTCACAACAACAAGTGTCGTTCCGGTAGCTTCCTCCATATAATTTTCAACAGATTCTGAAGTGGTAAGCTCTTTAAATCCAGCTGTTACAAGCTCTTGACGCATAGGAATTACTACTTGTTTCATATATTCTTCGTAAGCATTCATATAAAATTCTCCTTTAAACATGGTTATCATTCATCTTATCATGATACGCTCCATTTGCAAAATGAGACTGCAGATAATTACAAAGTTTATGCATCCGTGCTACGTGACTGCGTCATTTGTTTCCAAACAGATCCTTTCGCTTCCTCGCCGCCTTCGATGCGGCTAGCCGCAAGTCGTGCTTGCATCGCAACTTCAAATTCAGGATCTTGCTCGGCTATTTTCAAGGCTGGAACTGCGCTTTCATCCCCTTCTTCAAACAAAAACATGGCCGCACGCCAGCGTACTAGCTTACTGGAATCTGTAAGTGCTTCAATCATCGCTGGGATCGCTTCTTTTGCCCCAATATCGGATATACAATCACCAGCCGTTCTGCGTACGCTCACTGCTTTATCCTTTAATGCACGAAATAGTATAGGTAATACTTCATTCCCTTTTACCATTCCTAAATAGGCAGTCGCTAGACGGCGAATTGACACTTTTTTATCTATTATTGCTCTTTCAAGAACAGGAATATCTTGTTCACTTGGATTCATTTGCTCTAAAGCAGCATAACGAATTTTCCAATCCGGATCTTCCATCATGTCCATTGTAACTTGAAACGATTCTCTCTCCTTTACCGTTATTTCTTGATTAGTAGACTGTTGCAGCAGTTCGTCTACAAGCGATTGTACGCGTTTCTCAGGAAAGGCTGCTGTAAGTTCATCAACCACCTCTTGGCCAATCTCATCGAACTCCCCATAACGAGTTCCTTTCTCAGACCACTTTCTTTCCTTTACCACGTTAGGCGTTGCAAATTGTAGCTTCATAATGGATGCTTTAAAATAATCTGGAAGTCCAAATCGTTGATCCTTCTCATCGTCTGTTAGCTTCACTTGCATCGGAATATCATACAATTCTTGTACAAATACCTTTACTTCCCCAAAATGAGATACCTTTTCCTTTGCCTCTACGGATTCTGTCTCGCCAAAAACAGCGCGAACATTTTGTAAGATGAACTTCCAATCGTATTTAGGATTTCTTTCAACTGCTAAAAAATCAGCCACATGATAGACACCTTTTACACCCTCTATGGTAAGAATGGATTGAATGACTGCGGGAGCTGTATGTGCATTTTCCTTACTATAATTATTACGTGTTCCTAATGAAAGTTCTTCATCTAGGAGCACCTTCATTGTATTTGGACTTGGTGTAGGTTCAATGGCCTTAATTTTCAACTTTCTCTCCCCTTTACAAATGTGTTTCCTTTAGTGTAGCACGAGGCAAAACAGACTACCTACAAAGAAGCATTCTCCTTTTTACGTTCCAAAAACGTAACATTCTCAGCAGAAACATCAGTTCGATACATTCGTTTCCCCTCCTGATTTGTATAACTACTCGTTTGAATACGACCCGTTATACCTATCAAAGAACCCTTTTTACAATATTGCGTCACGGTTTCAGCTGATTTACGCCAAACCGTACAATCAATAAAATCTGTCTCTTGCTCACCATTTCCATTTTTAAAATTACGGTTGACAGCAATTCGTATTTTCGCGTAGGGTAGCCCCTGCTTCGAATATTGTAATTCTGGATCACGCGTTAATCTACCTGTTAATACGACACGATTAATCATAACCATTCCCCCTATCCTCGTTTTGTTCATTGTATAGGGTAGATAGGGATAAAGAAAAATTAGGAAATTGGAGAAATGATGTAGTTATTTTGTCTATTTTCATAAAAGACTTATAGAAAATCCTACTATGTTTTTCTTTTTCATAAGTTAAAAATTTTTATCCTTCAAACATTCACTATACATTAATCGTTAACTTAAGAATAATAAGCAGATAAATTGAAATTAGTAAATTGATACGTTACAATAAAAGTGAAATGTATTTTATTAATCGGAGGTACATAACGATGACAAAAGAATTTTTTGAAGCAGTAAAAAGCAGACGTTCCTTTTACGGAATTAGCAAAGATGTAGTTGTATCCGATGAAAGAATTCAAGAAGTAATTGAAGATGCAGTGAAATATACACCATCTGCATTCAACTCACAAGGTTCACGCGTAGTAGTACTACTAGGAGAACAAAGTGATAAATTATGGAATATCACAAAAGAAACATTGCGCAAAGTCGTTCCCACTGCAAACTTTGGCCCAACAGAAGAAAAAATGAATGCCTTTGGTGGCGGTTATGGTACAGTACTTTTCTTTGAAGACACAGACGTTATCGAAAACTTACAAAAAAAATTCGCTTTATATGCAGATAACTTCCCAGTTTGGGCACAACAATCTAACGGTATGCTTCAATACGTGATTTGGACTGCTCTTGAAGTCGAAGGATTTGGTGCAACATTGCAACATTACAATCCACTTATTGACGATGAAGTAAGTAAAGAATGGAATGTACCAGCTAACTGGAAGCTTGTTGCACAAATGCCGTTCGGTAAACCGGTTGCTCCTGCAAACGATAAAGAATTCCAATCTTTAGAAACACGTGCAAAATTCTTTAAATAATACTGAAAGACCGGAGCAGCAGTGAGCTATTCCGGTCTTTTTTTATTTATTTTGCAGCATCAGCCACTTTCGATCTCCTTGCTGCACGACTTCGATCGGCACTTCAAAAAAGTCGGTTAATCTGTCTGTTGTTAAGCATTCCTCTGTCTTGCCCGATGCATATACTTCTCCTTTTTTTAACAAAAGCGTGTTAGTAAAGCATGGTAAAATTTCTTCGATGTGATGCGTAACATAAATGAGGGTTGGGGCATTCTCCTGTTTTGCAATGTCCTCAATCATAGCTAGCACCTGTTCCCGTGCAAGTACATCTAGCCCAGTACATGGTTCATCCAGAATAAGAATCTCAGGTATGGCCATAAGTGCTCGCGCAATCAATATTTTTTGTTGTTGTCCTTGTGAAAGCGTAGCAAAGTATCTGCCAATCAAGGATTCACAGTGAAGAGTCGACAGCAGTTCTGCTGCCCGCTGCAAATCCGTTTCGTTCACTTCATCGTGCAAACCAATTGTTGAAAAAACACCACTTAGAACGACTTCTTCCGTCAATTCATCACCATGAAAGCGTTGTTGCAGTGACGTACTCACCCAGCCAATTCGTTTGCGAACGTCTGCAAGCTTTACATGACCATATGTAAAATCGAGAACATGAATTTTTCCTTCTGTAGGCCAAATGTAGCCGTTAATCATTTGCAAAAGTGTTGTCTTACCCGATCCATTTAATCCGACTAAGCAACAGTGCTCCCCTTTTTGTATGTGCCAAGACACATCTTTTAAAATCCATTCCTGTTCCCTTTTCCATGAAACATGTTCAAGTGATACAATCATTTGTAACTTCCTTCCCATCCGAAAATAACGAATTTTCAATCTTTTTACCCATCATTATACTACGAAAATCTTTCCATAACCATTAAAAAGCTACACATAAAAATAGGCCGCCCACTTGTAGCGGACGACCCCATTTATGTTTCCATCAATCATTTCTTGTAAAATAAGAAATGAAACGTAAAATTTCGAAATATAACCATACAAGCGTAAGCATTAAACCTAATGCCCCGTACCATTCCATATATTTTGGTGCGCGCTGGCTTGCTCCTGTTTCAATAAAATCAAAATCGAGAACAAGATTTAACGAAGCAATGACGATAATAATCGCACTTACGATAATGGAAACCGTACCACCATCGTGCAAAAACGGAACTTGTACGCCAAATAAATGGAGCACCGCAGTACCTACATACAAAATCACGACGCCTAGTGTAGCCGAAAGCACAGCCATACGAAATTTATCCGTTACACGAATAATGCGGGTAGCGTACAAAATAAGCATAGCAAACAAAATCGCAAAGGTAAGCAATACAGCTTGAAGGACGATTGAATCTCCAGCTTGCAATGTAAACATAGCTGAAACAGATCCAAGAACAATCCCTTCTACTGCTGCATAAATTGGAGCGGTTACAGGGGAAATTCTTGGCACAAAGGTTGTAGCAATTGCGACAATTGCCGCGATAATCATAGCACCCATCATAACCGAAATGTTCATCTTATGATTCATCACTTGCACATAGGAATACATAGAGGTTGCCACGAGTAATAGAAGCATAATCAAGGTTTTCCCTACAGCCCCATTAATCGTCATCGCTTCACTGCTTGCCGAAGCATTTTGCAACGTATCTTCTCTTAACATCGGGTTGTTCGTTCTCATCCAAATCCCTCCTAAAAAGGTTTCTGTTACAAGTTTACGTTGTTTTCATTTAAAGTTCAAGAGAACTTATTTTAGACCTTCTACGATTTCCGATAGCTCTTCCCATCTTTCCATCGCTGCCTCTAATTTTTGCTCTGTTTCCTGCTGCTCATCCGTCAGCTGCTGCGCCTTTTCAAAATCGGAACCGACCGATTCTAGCTGTGATGAAATTTCTTCCAATTTTTCTTCAAGCGCCGCAATCGTATCTTCAATAGTTTCCCATTCCCGTTGCTCATGATACGAGAGTTTACGCTTTCTTTGCTTTGGCTGCTCTACTGCTACTTTCTTTTCCTTTGTTTCTTCCTTAGCCAGTCCTTGTTTTTCCTTCTTCTTCTCTAAATAATCCGTGTAGCTTCCAAAATAGAGGTCAATTTTCCCATTTCCTTCAAACACGAATAATTGATCGACAACCTTATCGAGAAAATAACGGTCATGCGATACCGTAACGACGACGCCCGGAAATTCGTCTAAATAATCTTCTAATACGGTCAACGTTTGCGTATCTAAATCATTCGTTGGTTCATCAAGTAAGAGGACATTCGGCTCTCCCATCAACAGGCGAAGCAAATACAATCTCCGCTTTTCACCGCCTGAAAGCTTGCCAAGCGGTGTACCATGCGAACTCGGAATAAATAAAAATCTCTCTAGCATTTGCGAAGCACTAAGAACCTTTCCGTCCGTCGTATGAATAACCTCTGCCGCTTCCTTAATATAATCCAGCATCCGCTGCTTTTCATCCATATGCTCATTTTCTTGTGTGTAGTATGCAATCTTTACGGTTTGACCAATTTCCACTTCTCCGCTATCGGGATCAAGCTTCCGTGCAAACAAGTTCAAAAGCGTCGATTTCCCGCTCCCATTTCGGCCAATAATGCCAATGCGATCACCAGGCTTAATAATGGTGCTAAAATGATCCAGTACTAGCTTGTCATCAAACATCTTCGTTGCTTCCTTTAGTTCAATAACTTTCTTTCCAAGACGGCTACCGCTAATGGAAATATCAACTTGCTCCTTCATATTCGGGCGATCCCGTTTTTCAAGCTCTTCAAAGCGCTGAATCCGCGCCTTTTGCTTCGTTGAACGAGCCTGTGCCCCGCGCCGAATCCAAGCAAGCTCTCTGCGAAATAGGTTTTGATTCTTCTGTTCTCTCGCTGCATCCGTTTCCTCGCGAATCGCCTTCGCTTCTAAGAACGCAGCATAATTTCCTTCATAACTATATAAGTTTCCATTATCTAGTTCAAACATACGATTCGTAACGCGATCAAGAAAATACCGATCATGCGTAACAAGAAGCAAGGCGCCTGTATACCGGGACAAATATTCCTCTAACCATTCTACTGTTTCATGGTCAAGATGATTCGTTGGTTCATCTAAAATAAGCAAATCCGGTGTTTGAATAAGTGCCTGTGCCATCGCAACGCGCTTCTTTTGTCCCCCGGATAACGTTCCTACCTTTACGGTAAAATCGTGAATGCCTAGCTTTGTAAGTAGCGCCTTTGCACTCGCATTCGCTTCCCACGCATTCATCGCATCCATTCGCTGCTGCACATCAAACAGTGCTTGCTGCGCAAATTCGCCCGTTGGGTCTTTCTCTAGATTAAGAAGGGACGTTTCATATTCGCGAAGCAACCGGATTAAAGGTGTCTCACCGTAAAAGACCTGCTCTAAAACAGTCAAATCTCGTTTGAAATCAGGCTGCTGCGCCAAATAACTAATCGTATAATCACGAGTATGACTAATGTTTCCTTCGTCTGCTTGCTCGGTAGATGCAATAATTTTTAGCAAGGTTGATTTTCCTGTACCATTCACCCCAATTACACCAATCCGTTGTCCCTCTTCAATGCTAAACGTAACATCATGAAATAACGGCTTCACTCCATATGACTTTGCTAATTGTTCAACTTGTAACATTTTCATCGTTCTACATTCCACTCTTTCATAAATTGTTCGGCAAACTGCTTCATATACGCATGTCGCTCATTTGCAAGCTCCCGTGCTGCTTCCGTATTCATTAAGTCTTTTAGCTTAAATAATTTTTCATAAAAATGATTTAGCGACGTGCTATTTCCGCTGCGGTACTCCTCCTTCGTCATATGCAGGCGCGGCGGAACCGCTGGATCATACATGAGTCTTCCCTTTGAACCACCGTACGCAAAGGTGCGCGCAATTCCAATCGCACCGAGTGCATCGATACGGTCAGCATCCTGCACAATTTTCCCTTCGATTGTATCAAGTTGACCACCATGACCGCCTTTAAAGGACATATTTTGAATAATCGATAGAATATGTATGCGGTCCTCTTCGCCGACCCGCGGATATAAAAAATCATTCACGCGGCGAAGACCTATTTCTTCACTTTCATTCAGCTTCTCATCTGCGACATCGTGAAGAAGAGCTGCCATCTCAATAATAAAAAGATTGCCTCCTTCCTTCTCGCAAAGAAGCCTTGCTACTTTATGTACACGCGAAATATGGTACCAATCATGACCACTCGCATCACCTTCTAAACAATCCTTCACAAATTGAATCGTTTCTTCTATTAATTGTTCCATACTATCACCTACTTATCATCTATACTACCATGAACGAAACGGGAGTCACACCTTTTCTCGTCTGCCCATACAATGAAGTATTTCATAATGAAGGAGGAAAACACATGCAACAACAACCAATGTATCCGGTAGATCCTCGTTTTGCGCAGCAATACCCACAACAGCCATATCAAGGTCAGCCTTATCCGCGACAGCAATATCCCGGCTATCAAGGTCAAATGCCAGTAGAACCACCGCATCAGCTAGCGCAGCAAGCAGTCGGAACGCAGTACCAATCATGGAAAGCACCTGTTATGCAAGCCATTCGCCCCTGGGTCCAATACGGACTAAACGAAGCACAAAAAACATCTGTCCCCCACGCGATGACAGAAGTCGCAGCAATTGCTTACTTACTTGGAAAAGGGATTGATCCTCAGACCGCACATTATATTGTGGAGTCATGGGAGAAAGGGGAAGGGTTTTAAAAGGAATTAATTTAGGAATTTGTAATAGAAGACAGTCAGCCCAGATTAGATGGGATGGCTGTTTTTTTGTGGGTGTGGACAGGAATTTTTCATTAAAATTTTAAGGTATAAAATATAGATTAGAATGATAATATTAAAAACTATCGTTTTTGGTACTCATTTAGAAACTACATCTTTGAATAGAGAGTAGATCGGTGATGGTGATTAGATGAAGAAATAGAAAAAAAACAATCGCTGTCGAGATGTTCTCGACAGCCTACTAGAAAGCGTAGAGTTCGAATTGTATAATTTTATTAACTTACAAGTTCTTGATCCAATCGTATTCCTGTCGATAATACTTCTTCTATATATTGAAGCACCTCATGGCCTTCTACATCGTAAAATAACGAATAATAACAAATATAATCAGTTTTAAGCATATTTTCTTTTATATCTTTTTGATCAATAGAATCCAGAATATGTAACTGGATTTGATTCTTGTCATACTCCCCTGCAGCCAAGAAACACTCATCTTTATATGTAAACACAATAGTATAAAAGCCATCATACTGATTCGTTTGTATAATTTTAAACATAGTAATCCCCCTAATATTGTTATTTCACCAGCTATCAAGCTGATATATATTATTCTAAACAATAGTAGTTAAAAATTTTGTCGATTCTACTCCTGAACGGAAAATTTTTTTCTGTTCTATTAAAAAATAAAAAGGGCCTCATGTACACTTTTCTTACTTAACAATTACTATCTTTATTAAAAAGAATATAAAATACATTATTTAACCAAGCGATACAGACCTCGAAAGGAGGCACAGTATATCATAAAACAGTCTGATTAATAATGACGTATCTAGCTACAACGAAAATAAGGGTGCCTGGACTCATCCACGCACCATCCATCAACCCTATATGAATTATATGTCAAAGCCTAACCTTATCCCCATATAACCTCATTTTTCAAATAGACCGAACGATTGAACTACCTACCGCTTCTGTACCTTAGCTTCTTCCCCCATCACATCAACACGACTAACCGCAAGATACCACACAAAGCCAATAATGATAATGGTCATAACAAGACTGACCAACCCTTTTCCCATACCAAGACCACCGGTGCTTTGCGGCACGGATATCCAGTCAGAGAAGGAGGCGCCTACCGGACGCGTCATGATGTAGGCAAACCAGAATGCAAATATTTTATTCAGCCGGAATAACCAGTATCCGATTGCCGGGATAGCTAGTAATACTGTAAACATGACGCCGGATGGGAAATATCCTAAGTTCATAGAATTTGCGGTCATGTCCCCTGCTGCGGTGCCGAGCGCAAACGTTGTTAGTACCGTTAGCCAGTAAAATAACTCGCGGCGACGAGTGTAGATGCTGTGTATGGACAATGTTTTTTCGGACGCATACCACACCATGAAAATGACAGCTAATACTACGGCAAAAAATATCGTTGAAATAAGGTATGGGATGCCTATTACAACGTGTACTACATCTGCAGCCATCGTGCCAAAAATACTGACCATAACGACGACTAACCAGTAGATCCATGCCACATACTTACTCACCAAAAACTGTAATACAAGCGAAACAGCTAGACCAACCCCTGCTAATGCAACCGCTATGATTGGATCAAGCTGATGAGCTAAATAGTCAGAAAACACCTCACCCATTCCAGTTGTGAGTACCTTTGTAATCCAAAAGAATATTGTTATTTCTGGAACCTTTGAAA
>NZ_JBXKMX010000028.1:0-4807 GCF_056992975.1 Ectobacillus sp.
TCGGTTCCTTGTCAAACATATGACATTTGTCCTTTACATACGGATCCTTTTCTACATAAGGACGTAACAAAGCATGCATTTCCTCCACCTTTGGCTTCATATAAGATACGGTAAACTTCTCGTCGAGTATTTGCTTTAACAATTCCTTGTAGTATTTTCTAAATGTTGGTATATCTAGTAGTCTTGCGCTTAACGTATTATAGCCTTGAATTCGGATGTAATCGTGATCCAGTATTTTTCCATGAATATCTCTTCCCCACGTCGCATCATAATCCCACGGAATAATTTCAAACCTTTTGGTCTCACTATTTCGATACAGAGCGTAATTATGAACGAAGCCATCAAAATTAGACGTACATACAATGCCCGCTAGCCAACACAAATACTTATTTACATCAATCAACTTTACAATTTCTTTTTCATAAGATGCACGAGATATGGTATTAATCTGATAGACAAGATCACTTACATAGTCTTCACTATTCTCATCTCCGCATTTTAGTTCATAACCCGAAGATAAAGATGTTTTAACATCATTGTCTAACTCACTCATAAGAGAAAAGTTCGCATCATCGTCTACTGCATAGTAAATCGAGCCAGAAGGTAGCTTTCGCGAAACTAGAAACATTTCATCTACAGATTCGAGCTGTAAATAAACCCCCTGAAATTTTCCGTTAAGCGATAATGCAATATGTTTCGACCTAGGAGATAGAACACCAATATCGGAGAAAAAATCAAGTGATAGTTTATTTCTCATGAGCGAAGGATCACTATATTCCGAGTTTACATGAATCTCTCTCATTCCTTGAAACATACGTTTATAAAACATAATATGATACGATTTCTTCTTAAATTTACGAATATGTGAGCCCCTATATACGATGTCAATATCATATTTTTGACGAGCGTAGTTCAATTTAGCTGGAACAGCGTCCTCGTTCCATATATCACTTCGCATTTCAACGATATACTTTGGATGAATATATAATTCATAACTGGGCAACATGACATTTCTTCCCTTCCCTAAACAACTACTATACTTTATGCGTTTCCCCTCCACCTTGACCATAAAACACTCATTCAAGTAAGTAAAAATAAGTACTTATCCCATAGCAAAATCTGTAAACATTCATATCGTATAGAGAAAAGACAAGCATATTCTTGTCATTTTGAAAAGGAGGAAATTTTAATGAACCGTAATATTCGTAAAGCTGTAGATGAAGTAATTGCTGCAGGGATGGAAGACTTTCTACATCAGGAGCCAAGCTCTCACTTTCATTCTAAAAGCAAATGCTCTTCATCCTGTCCAAAAACAAGATGTACTCGTGTGAAAAAATGCATCTATGTAACAAAATGCACTCAATTTACTAAAAAATATTACTGGACAAAGAAATCATACTGTGCGAAGCGTTCCTTTATTAAGAAGCGTTCTTGCCAAAAGAAATGTCGGTCTAAACAATCCCATTTTAGTAAAAAATCTTCTAAAAAACCTCATTTTAGTATGACATCTTCTAAAAAAGGATCGACTAGAAAAGGAACAAAACAAGGGAATAAAAAGCACAAATAATGCTATTACCTAAAAAGGATCGCCTTCATGCGATCTTTTTTAGGTAGACAACTATTTTCAAAAATATAGAAACAACCCGTCTTTCTATCACATATTGTATAAAGAAGAAACTATATAAACTTCAATTAATGGAGGGTTTTTTATTGAAGAACTATGACAAATATCGTATCCAAAATGCCGTGAAAGAAGTCCACTCAGCAGGAATGGGTAAATTTTTAAAACAGGAACCGTATTCCTTACACAGCCGCTCTTCGAAAGACAGATCACATTTCACTACCTGTTCCAAACGCTCAAAGCACTCATCTCGCTCCAAACGTTCTCGCTTTTCTAAAGGTTCTTGCTTCTCGAAGCGCTCATCCCGTTCCAAACGTTCTCACTTTTCTAAAGGTTCCTGCTTCTCGAAGCGTTCATCCCATTCCAAACGTTCTCACTTTTCTAAATGCTCCTGCTTCTCGAAGCGCTCATCCCGCTTAAAACAATCTTACTTCTCAATCAAAAAAAGTAAATCTGCACGTTCTCATTATGAGGACTATAGTTCACGGTCGAAGAAGAAAAGCAAAAGCAAAAACAATCGCGTTACTATCATAAATGAATATCCTAAACCAGTTCATCAAGATTCATCTGAAAAGCCAAAGGAGAAGGAAACGAAACAAACATCACAACCAACTACCCAACATCCTCTTCGTAGCAATCATTTATTTCGCTTTCCATGGTAAAAAAAGTGCACATCCTAATAGATGTGCACCCCTTTATTAATCAGTATTTGATATTACTATTTCTTATTTTTTCGTAATATAAGCCCATTTGTAAGAGTAATCTCCGCCAAAGTTATGTTGGATTACATTTTTAACATATGGTTTTTCAAGGTATGCAAAGCTACGTTGGTAAATTGGTGAAATAGCAGCATCATCAAATAGAACTTTTTCTGCATCCTGCAATGTTTTCCAACGAGCTGAAACGTCTGTCAATAACGGACCTTTAGCTTTCGCTACAAGATCATCAAACTTTGGATTTGAATAAGACATTTCATTAAATGGACTACTTGTCGTAAACATATCAATAAATGTCATTGGATCTGGATAGTCAGGACCCCAACCAGAGAATGAGAATTGATAGTCTAGTTTTTTCTCAAGATCTAGTTTTTGTTTGAATGGTTGTTGATTAATATTTACGGTTAATCCAGGGAGATTCTTTTCTAATTGAGCTTTAACATATTCTCCAACTTTTTTATTTGAGTCATCATCATAATTTAACATGTTTACTGTTATAGTATCTTTACCTAGTTCCTTTTTCGCTTCATTCCAAAGCTGAGTTGCTTGGGTTGCATTATCTTTACTATCGTTAAAGTTTCCATTGCCATCACGGAAATCTTTACCATCTGGACCTTTTACAAAGTTCTTCGGTACTAAGTAGTAAGCTGGTGCTGAACCATTATTCAAGATAACATTTGCAATTCCCTTTTTGTCATAAGCTAAATCGATTGCTTTACGAACCTTTTGGTTTTTGAAGATAGGGTCTTTTTCGTTAAATCGCATAAAGTAAAGACGCGTATCTAAAAGTGTTTTATAGTCAGCCTTGCCTCTGTATTTATCTACAAAGTCAGATGTTAATAATACACGGTCTATAGCTCCAGTTTCATATAGGTTTACTGCAGCAGAAGTATCTTTTACAACACTAGTATCAATTTCATCTAGCTTCACATTATCTTTATCCCAATAATTTGGATTTTTCTTTAATGTCCAGCTTTGTTCATGCTTCCAATCCGTCATCGTAAATGGACCATTATATAATGTATTGCTTGCTTCTAATGCATATTTATCACCTTGCGCTTTTACAAACTTCTCATTTAGAGGGAAGTAAGTAGGGAACGTTGTTAACTCTAAGAAATACGGAACCGGATTATCAAGCTCAACAACTAATGTTTTGTCATCTTTTGCTGTTACGCCAAGTTGATCAAGTGGTAGTTGCTTATTGTTAATCTTTGCGGCATTTTTCACATCAAATAAAATAAATGCATATTCAGATGCCGTATTTGGATCAACCGCACGTCTCCAAGCATATACAAAGTCTTGAGCAGTAACTGCTTCACCATTTGACCATTTTGCATCACGAAGATGGAATGTGTAAGTCTTCTTATCTGAACTAATATCAACGCTACTTGCCATACCAGGTGTCGGTTTGTTGTCTTTGTCAAGACGGTATAAACCTTCCATTGCATTTACAAACACTTTAAATGAAACGTTGTCGGTAGACTTCGAAGTGTCCATAGATGGAATTTCCGCAGTGTCAGTAATATTAAGAACTTGCTTGTCCGCTAGCTCTTCTTTACCTCCACCATTTTTACTTTTGTCACTACTTCCGCATGCTGTTAAAAATAAACTTGTAGATAAAACAGCTGCTGTGACCAATGTTATCTTTTTGTTCATGGTCAATTGACTCCCTCCAAATTATTAATCATGTCTATGCATCGGCAAATATATATACTTGGTATGCATGTATTGTATTATACATAATTTTCATATAATTTTAAATACTTTTTAAATAAAATGTTAAGGAAATATTAAGAATTGTATGCCTATTTATTATAACCATCTAATGATATTGGATATGTTTACAATTTAGTTTATAGAATTAATCCCCATTATATTATTTTATTACTATAACAAAAACAAAAACAAAAAAAACAAGAGAACTAATTCTCCTGTTTTTTTTGTTCGTGTGTAAGTAGCCACATTTTACGCCATACACCACCTGCATATCCTACTAATGCCTTGTTCTTTCCGATAATCCGATGACATGGAACGAGAATGGAAATGGGGTTTTTACCATTTGCATTTCCAATTGCTCGTACAGCTTTTGGGTTTCCAATTTTTGTAGCAATGTCGGAATAAGAAGCCGTCTCCCCGTAAGGAATCGTCTTTAATGCATCCCATACGGTCGTTTGAAATTCAGTTCCCTTTGCAGAAAGTGGGACTGTAAATGTTTTTCTTGTCCCTTCAAAGTATTCATGTACTTGTTGTTTACAACTTTCCAGAACCGGATTTATTTCTTCCCTTTTCGGCGCATCGACAAATAGTACAGAAATAATAGCATCTTCATTACCTTTTATTTCAATCCATCCAATTTCACTTTTATAATAGGTTTGATACACGTATATCTCTCCTCATTATTTCATTGTTTTCATTATAACATTCTCTAATCTTAAAAATGGAACGTATATAAGGAATAGTGGTAGAATAA
>NZ_JBXKMX010000029.1:0-15898 GCF_056992975.1 Ectobacillus sp.
CTCTTATTACTTGCATCTTTTTCTGTTTGATTTTTGTCCTTAGCAGGTGGATTAACCGGGCTCGTTACAACGTTAGAATTTTGTCCATCAGGCGTCGTAACGTAGTAAACGGAAAGTACAACTACTAAACTTAACATCGTTAATAACCAAACCGTTTGTTTTTTTAACACTATTATTCCTCCTCTAGCTTTTCTTCGCTAATATGGAAACACGATGACTGGGCACCCCAAGCAAGCGGGTAACAGCATCTAGTATATTTTTTTTAATTTCAATATTGTCAGCACCTTTTGCTGTTATAATCACACCACGCACCCCAGGTTTATCTTCTTTAATCACAATCGGCACCTCTTTATCCCCTTCACGTACAATTACGACTTTACTATCCGTGGATTGATCATCCACAGTACGTTTCCCACCGTCGCGATCTGTTTCGTCAGTTTTTTGATTCCGTACAACCGTATCTTTTTCTAGAACCTTTATATCTGAAGAAGCAAGGTTCACAACGACTGTAACATCACTAACACCAATAATTCCCTCTAATGCATTTTTAAGCTGGTCTTCAAATTTCTTTTCATCTTTTTCAACTTGAGATAAACTGGGACTTTTTTGCGAAAATGCTTGCACTTCATTCGTATTATTATCAGTTTGCTTTTGGGTGGCAATGGGAACGGTTTGTTTTTTTTGAAAGAAATCACTTGAAAACATAAGCAATATACCGAGCGCTAGCAAGAGTAAGACAAGCTTAGGTGTTATTCTTTTTTTCCCTTTATCTTCATCATCGAAGCTATTCAGTAACTTGTGAAGCCAGTTTGATTTATTGCTGCTCATACGTTTTTCCTGCCCTCCCTTCCCCTACTTTAATTTTGCTTTGATCGACCTGCCACTCCTTAGCAAGAAACTGTTGGACATCCGTTTGCTTATCCGGAATGGATTCAGGAGAAGAAATATCTACCTTCTTTACTGTTTCAATCGTTGTAGGTCGGCGCCCGTCAACCTTGTCAAAACTTACCGTGACTGCTTCGATGTCTTGTTGCGATGATACTTCCTGCTTGTCTTTCCCTATGGTGATGTCCAGATTGACGATTTGCAGGCCGTACTCACTTTCTAGTTTTTTTGAGACATCATTTTTCATCTGGACAGCCATCTGTTCTAAAATATATGCACGCTGTGAGGCTTGTATTTCTTTTTTCTTCACATTAATTGTATTTTCTATTTTTTTATCATCTAGTTCCTTTTGCTTATACAAATTACCAATGGCTTTGGGGACATCCGTTTGTAAAAGTGTAAAAAATGGCGTTAATATGAGTACAATGAGCATTAGGCTCACAACAAATTTCACATATTTTTGTAAATTTGAATGAGGAACTAGTAAATGAATCATCGTTGCAAGTAGAAGGAATACTACAATATTCCGGATCCACTCTGTAATGTATTGCACACGAAATACCTCCTATCTCATCATTAGCGTTACATTACCTGCCGCAATGATAATCGTAATACTTAAAAAAAACATGAGTGAAACAATCGCTAAACACGCAAAGACATAGATAATACTTTTTCCAATCGAATCTAAGCATTGAATAATTGCACTGCTTCCAATAGGTTGCAAGCTAGCTGCTGCAAACTTGTAGATAAATGCGACTGCAAAGATTTTAATAGCTGGAAAAACGATGATAAGCGCCAATATGATTGTTCCTGCTATCCCAACCGTATTTTTTAACAGCGCAGATGCACTAAGTACCGTATCTGTTGCTTCAGTAAAAAATCTACCTACAACCGGAATAAAATTACCCGTTACAAACTTTGCCGTTTTTATAGCAATTCCATCTGCAACAGCCGATGCCGTTCCTTGAACAGATAACACGGCCAAAAAAATAGTGAGAAACAATCCGATTAGACCAACACTTGCGTTTTGAAGAAGTTTAGATAGCTTTGTAACTTTATACTGATCACTAAGCGTACTGACAATACTTAATATAGTCGAGAGCGTTAGCAAGGGCAGAACAACATAGTTCATAAGCATCCCGCTCGTATTCATAAGAAAGATAATAATTGGATGGAAGAAGGCAACTGAAACAACGCCACCTCCAGTGGCTATGAGAGCAAGAAGAATGGGTAGAAGGGCAAGGAGAAAATCAATCATTGTTTGAATTGTGTCTTTGGCATAGTTGGTTACAACGTAAAAACTATTAAGTGCAAAAATCATGAGTACCATATAAATAACAGCATCTGCTACTTTGCTACTCGTTTTTTTCTCAAACGACGATTGCATAGATTGTAGCAGGGCGCTAAACACCGTAAGTAATATTAAAGTCCCAAGCAGCTTTCCATTTGCAATCAGTTCATGAAATAAATACTTTACTAATCCCCCAATCCAATCCTGTAATGAAAACTTTTTTTCACCTTTTATAAATTCCATAAAGTTCCCCTTCTGACTTTCAGGCAAGTATAGACCATACTTACTAACAAGCTCGTCCCAATACGTTTTAATATCACTCACGCCTAATTTATCAACCTGCTCGTTTATGATTGTTTGTTGCGATGGGGCGGCTTGTACCAAAAAAGATGATGAGAAAAAGAAGAGAAAGAAAAAGAGAAAATTAATCAATCTTTTTGTACGCATTTGCTCACCCTTTCTCATTTCGGTAAGAAGCCTAGAACCGTTTCGATTACAACCGTTAAAATTGGAATCGCCATTGCAAGAATGAGTATCTTACCCGCCATCTCAATCTTAGAGGCGATTGCACTTTGTCCAGCATCCTTTGTTACATGAGATGCAAATTCCGCAATATAGGCAATTCCAATTATCTTTAGCAACGTTTCCACATAGACATTATTTATTTTTGCTTCTTTTCCAATGCGCGTTATCATTTCTAAAATAACTCCGATTTGATCTAGTAATAGTAAAAACATCATCGTTCCTACAAATACTATAAACATGGATGAGATACTCGATTTATGCTGATTTAATAATGATGCTAAAAACGTGGCAATAAACCCTAATCCGACAATTTGAAAAATTTCGATGTGACTCACCTCCTTCTACTGAAACAGAAATACACTTTTTAGCTTCGTAAAGAGATCTCCAATTAAGAAGGCGACATGAAATAATATAACAACAAAGCCAACAAGAATAACCCAGTTCGCAATGTCTTCGCGTTTTAGCTCCTTTAGTACAGTATGGATAAATGCTAAAATGATTCCAATTCCAGCAATTTGAAAGATAAGTCCAACATCAATGGACATGAGTCGTTCCCTCCTACAACAATAAAATGACGATGAGAAGACCTGTTAAAACGCCAAGACTTTTCATCATTTTTTCATAGCGAAGCTGTATATCCTTCGCTTCGCCTTCCTCACGTTCCAAATGAGAGATGCAAAGCCTAATATGCTTTTGCTGAGAATCGCGGTCATGTTGTCCAAGCGTTTCTCCAAATTGCTGCAGAATTTCATATTCAACCTGTTTAAGCGCTGTTCGTTTCCATACATCGTCTAAGCTTTCATTCCAAGCATCGCGAACCGTTTTATCTTCTTCTAAATGGCTATGAAAGCATGAAAACAACCAACTTATCGGAGTTGGCATTTGCTTTGTAAGCCTTCGTGCCGCTTCACTTAGCGGTGTATGCCCATACATAATTTCTGCCTCTAATGTTTGGAGGGCTGTTTTCACTAACCGAATTTGTCTTGGTCTTTCACGAACCTGCTTAGCTATTTGAAAACCAATCCATGTTGTAGTAGCTATAATAAGAATCGAACCGATTATTTTGATCATGTAGGCTTCACTCTCGCTTTTGTAAAAATCGACTGACCTCGTTTGTCCTTAACTGCTTGAACGGTCCCTGGTCCTTTCTGCCTTGATAATTCAATAAATCGTTCAAAAACCCCTAGTTCCATTAATTCACGAATAGATGGACGTTTCCAAACATCGTCCCAATTATATCCGTGTGCAGTAACAATAAGCTGAACACCGGCATGAATTGCTTCCTGAATGGCCTCGCTATCCTCTTGTCTCCCAATTTCATCAACCACTATTACATCAGGACTCATCGACCGTATTAGCATCATCATTCCTTCTGCCTTCGGACAAGCATCTAGCACATCGACTCGAAGACCAAGATCATGCTGAGGAACTCCTTTCACACATCCTGCAATTTCAGATCGTTCATCCACGATTGCTACCTTGCAAGAAGGAACTTTATCTGAACCCATACTAATGGTTCGTGCTATATCGCGAAGCAAGGTTGTTTTTCCAGTTTGCGGAGGGCCAATAATCATCGTATTCAGCCAATAGTTATTGTATAGATAAGGTAGTAACGGTTTAGCAACTCCAATTTTTTGCCTTGCAACTCGAATATTAAAAGAAGAAACATCTCGTATCATCTTTACCGTACCCTTTTCCGTAATGACCTTCCCCGCTAACCCAACCCGGTGTCCTCCTTGCAAAGTAACGTACCCTCTTTTTAATTCTTCCTCCATCGTATATAGCGAATGCTGACTTAGTTTATTTAATACAAATACAGCATCCTCCTGAGTAACCTTATATGTGTAAAAACGTGGTTTCCCACGAACAATGCATTCCAGTGGCTTATTTATACGAAGTCGAATTTCTTCTATTCCCTCTTTCTCTTCCATTTGTAACAATGACTGCACTACTTTTGGTAATAGCTCCATTACTTCTCTCATTGTTTTCTCCCCATCACTTAAAAACTGCAATCAAAATACACGAGATTCCCATTAATAAGAAAACGATTTTTAAAAAGGAAAGTTCATTGGCTACGCTAATAATTCCGATTGACATTGTTATAATGAGTACTGACGGACCAACAAAAGCTAACACACTATTAATAGCTAACGCTTTTTTTGCATCATTAAAATAAAGCATTAGTATGGCTGCCAGTATTTCAGCACTGCCTGAAAAAATGCGAAGCACTGCCATCATTAAAACCGAATCTTTCAATGTTTCACCTTCTCTCCAAAAAAAGGTTCGTTTTGTACAACCTTATGCTCCGTTTGTCCATTTCAGAATGAAAAAAGGAAGAGATGATAAAACTTCTGTAAACAAAAATAGACCTTCTATCTAGATTACAGTTTGCAATCTAGATAGAAGGTCTAAGAACGACTCTATGTTTTCTATTCAAAACTTATTTCATTTTGATTAAGCACGAGAAACGTATTTACCTTCTGCTGTATTGATAATAAGTGTTTCTCCTTCATTAATAAAGATTGGTACTTGAACAATTAAACCTGTTTCTAAAGTGGCAGGCTTCGTAACGTTCGATGCTGTATCCCCTTTAATACCCGGTTCTGTTTCACTAACTACTAATTCCACTGTATTTGGAAGCTGAATACCAAGAATTTCGCCTTGGAATGTCATGATGAATACTTCCATATTTTCTTTCAAGTATTTTAATTCATGTTCGATTTGTGATGCAGGAAGTTCAAGCTGTTCATAACTTTCATTATCCATGAATACATGGGAATCACCCATTGCATACAAGTACTGCATACGACGGTTTTCAATATGAGCCTTTGCTACTTTTTCACCAGCGCGGAAGGTTTTTTCTTGAATGGCACCTGTGCGGAGGTTACGAAGCTTAGAACGAACAAACGCCGCTCCTTTACCTGGTTTTACGTGTTGGAAATCAATAACTTGCCAAATTGCATTATCCACTTCAATTGTCAAACCTGTACGAAAATCATTTACTGAAATCATGAAAAATCCTCCTGTATTATAAAATAATAAGTTCTTTTGGGGAATGTGTTAAAATTTCATTTGCATCCTTCGTTACAAGAATATCATCCTCAATACGAACGCCGCCTAAACCCGGAACATAGATGCCTGGTTCAACAGTTACAACCATCCCTGGCTCTAATACCGTATTAGAGCGGAAGGATAAAGCAGGACCTTCATGAATTTCAAGTCCAATTCCATGACCTGTAGAATGTCCATAATTTGGTCCAAACCCTTTTTCTGTTATGTAATCACGAGTTAATGCATCGGCTTGAATACCCGTTAAACCAGCCTTTATTCCGTTCACGCCTCGAAGTTGTGCTTCCAAGACAATTTCATATATATGTTTTAGTTCAGGAGAAGGTTCACCTACAGCGATCGTACGTGTCATATCAGAACAATACCCTTTATAATAGGCACCGAAATCTAATGTAACAAAATCTCCCTTTTCAATCAACTTTTCAGAGGCCACACCATGAGGCAATGCAGAACGCTTGCCTGACGCAACAATTGTATCAAACGAAGAAGAAGTTGCACCTTGTTTTCTCATGAAAAATTCCAATTCGTTCAAGACATCTAATTCAGAAACACCCGCCGTAATAAATGATAAGATGTGTGTAAAGGCCGCATCTGCAATTTGTGCTGCATCCTTTAATATCTTAATCTCAGAGTCTGTCTTAATCAAGCGTAACTTTTCTACCATTCCCGAAGTTGGCACAAGCTCTGCATTTACATACTCTTCATACAATTTAAATTCTCCATATGTAAGTGAATCTTGTTCAACAGCTAGCTTTTCAATTCCTAACTCTTTCACCCGCGCTGCCACTTCCTGTGCAACCATACCGGAATGTTGTATAATTTCATAACCAACTGCTTGTTTTTTTGCTTGTTCTACGTAACGAAAATCGGTTATAAAAAGTGCCCGATCATTAGAAATAAGAACAACGCCTGCTGTCCCAGTGAAATTTGCCATATATGTACGGTTAAAACTACTCGTAATGAGCAATCCATCCACATTTGCACTAGCAAATGATTCTCTTAGCTTTGAAAGCTTTTCCATCATTATGCCTCCTTAAAATTTTCAACAAGTGCCCGAAGCGCCATCTTATATCCATAAAATCCAAATCCAACAATTTGACCGAAGCATACAGGTGCGGTTACTGAAACGTGACGAAAAGATTCACGCTTATGAACATTAGAAATATGAACTTCAATAACTGGACGTGTAATGCTAGCAATCGCATCACGTATCGCATAGCTATAGTGGGTAAATGCACCCGGATTAAGAATAATACCTTCATACAAATCTTGCGCTTCATGAAGCTTATCTATAATAGCACCTTCATGATTAGATTGAAAACAATCTACATTTACACCTAACTCATGACCAAACCGACAAAGATCTTCCTCAAGGGACTGAAGTGTATTCATGCCGTAAACTCCCACTTCACGTACGCCAAGTAGATTCAAATTCGGTCCATTTATGAGGAGTATTTTTTTCATCTGCACGATCCCCTTATATATGAATGTTCACAGAACATTCTACCATATGTGCTACTTATTTGAATAGTTACCCTCCTTCTTTCCAGAATTCAAATTTCGTTCATTTGCCTCAAAAGATACGGAATATGCGATGAACACACCATATATAATAAAAATACAAACCGTTGTCACTATCGTTTCTTTTGGAAGCTGCCAAACATCTTTTAATACTGGAGAAAATAGGCTCACGCTAAAAAACAAAACGCTCCACCATATCAAACCGTATATAATACCTGGCATTACACCCTGAAATCGTTTAAATAATGCATATAAAGCAGCGGTACCAATTGACAATATACTCATCACGAAAATCCCTACAAATTGACCGATCCACTCTTTCTTCCATTCTCCAAGAGAAAATGGCAATAAAAAATAGTTTGGACCAACATCTGTAAAAGAAAAAATATAAAAAAAATACCACACACATCCCCAAAAAAAGCCACCAAATAATCCAATTTTCACGATTTTACTTGCAAACGACTTCTCATTCTTTTCGCTTTGCTTTTTCAATTTTCTTCACCTCACGCTAGTAATATGTCCTTTTAGGCAAAAAATCATGATAATGTTTAAAAAAAGTGGACTTTGGCAATACAAATATATATATTCCAACACCATGCCAGTAGTTTTCCTTGTCATAAGGCGAGCTTTACCGATACAATGGAGGAAAACAAAATACAGGTTGGTGTTTACATGTCACAGGAGACAAAACAAATATACGGCGGTCAAGCAGTAGTAGAAGGAGTTATGTTTGGCGGAAGAGAATATACAGTTACAGCTGTTCGAAGAAAAGATAAATCCATTGAATATTATCGATTACCACGTGTCCAAAACAAATGGTTACAGTCGCTAAAAAAAATTCCATTTATACGAGGAATTGCTGCAATCATAAATGCAAGCGCTAATGGTGCAAAGCACTTAAACTTTTCTTCAGAACGATTTGATGTTGATCCTGCAGATGAAGAACAACTTGCTATGAAGAAGCAAGAACAATCAAAGCTTACAATGATTCTTGGAGTAGCCACAGTTGGAGTTTTATCTTTCATTGTTGGAAAGATTGTTTTTTCGGCAGTTCCTGCGATATTAGCAGAACTGACAAGACCTATCTTTACATCTCATATGGCACAAGTCATGATAGAAAGCGCTATAAAGCTTATTTTGCTACTAAGCTATATCTATGGTGTATCTCTTACTCCACTTATTAAGCGTGTGTTTCAATATCACGGTGCTGAACACAAAGTAATTAATGCATTTGAAAACAATCTGCCATTAACAGTGGAAAATGTTCAAAAACAATCCCGACTTCATTATCGTTGTGGAAGCAGCTTTATCTTGTTCACCGTCATTATAGGGATGTTTGTTTATTTACTCGTACCAACTGAACCCCTTTGGTCACGTGTATTAAATCGAATTTTATTAATTCCTGTTGTTCTAGGAATCTCTTTTGAAGTACTTCAATTCACAAATGCATTACGTAATATTCCTGTATTGAAATTTCTAGGTTACCCGGGACTGTGGCTTCAACTCCTTACGACGAAAGAACCAGCAAATGATCAAGTTGAAGTCGCCATCGCATCCTTTAAAGAACTTCTTACACTTGAACACACTAAGTAACCATTTATTTTTGACGAAATTCTGAATTTATATAAATTCCCTATTTTCATATTACCAACACTTTTTCTAAAGCTGTATAATAACAGTAGGAGGTGTATGCAATGAAAGGCCGTTCGTTTCCCATAGTCCTTGTTTTATGTATTGTAGGGCTTGCCGTGTTTCAGCTTGTAACGACTGCAGTCCAAAACCCTGCGGATTTAATAAGACAAATATTAGTCATTGTCATAGTTTTAGGAGTAATTTATTTGTTATACAGGCTGATAACTAGCACTGGCGGGGCGAATTCGCGTGCATCTTATAATCGTGCTGTGAAGCAGTCTAAACGTAAGTATACAAAACGCAACGTTACCCCTCTTACCAATCAAAATAAAAGAGAAAGTAAAAATAGTAAGACGACTTCATCTCTTTTTAAGAAAAAAAGAAAACAAACCCATCTCACCGTTATCGAAGGGAAAAAGGGTAAAAAGAAAGACCGCGCTTCATTCTAGCGCGGTCTTTCTTTTTACATGGCTCTGTTAAACGTGCCTGCAAGGTTCCGCTCCAGGTGCGAGCTTTCCGCTAGGCTTAGGGAGCCTCCTCGGCGCTATGCGCCTGCGGGCCGTTTTTCCCGCAGGAGTCTCGCACCTTCCGCTCCAATCAACCTAGTTAAATCAACAAATAGCTTTAACAAAGTCTTTTACATAATGAGGTCCATAATACCCGTTCTTATTATTCTTGTTCATCATTCGTTTTCCGAACCATACGAAGTGCCTCTACTCGCGTTTCGTCTTCTTCGAAATATTGAACAAGATCACCTATACGGTCTATTGCTTCCCAGCTAAGATGATGTTCAATTCCTTCTACATCACCGTATATCTTACTTTCTTCCACACCAATCACTCTCATAAGCTGCTCAAGTAGTTCATGCCGATAAACGAGCCGCTTTCCTATTTTTTTACCCTTTGTTGTTAATATGAGCCCACGATATTTTTCATAAACCAGATATTCGTCTTTGTCTAGTTTTTGCACCATCTTTGTCACTGAGGAAGGATGTACATTTAATGCATCTGCGATGTCAGATACCCTTGCGTACCCTTTCTCTTCAATTAATAAATAAATTTGTTCTATATAGTCTTCCATACTAGGAGTAGGCATTGGTTTCCTCCATCCAAATAATTTCTTCTCTCTTTCCGAACAAAAGCAATCAATAAAAGGATACAACAGAAAGAGAATGGTGACAAGTTGGAGGTTAAAGTTTACGTGAAATAAAGAATATTTGCGTTCGGAAAATATTCATGAATATAGGACGAAATCGTATGCTCTAATCTTACTGCATCATTGGTCTCATATACATATTTTCCAATTCCATACCTACCCCATTTGTACTTTCGTTTCGATTCATCCATTTCTAGCAAAGTATTCGGATATCTTTTCATAATGACATTTTTTGCAGGCTTTGTAAACCGATGCTGAATTAATTCAAATGAAATTGTATCAGAAGCAATATCATGAAGATGCTCATAAAGACGCGAGAACAATTCATGATACCCCTCTTCCCATCCCTCATGCATATAAATAGGAGCAACGATAAAACCCAATGGATAGTTTGCCTTAGCGACCTTTCTTGCAGCATTTATTCTATCCTCAAAAGAAGAAGTACCTGGTTCAAAATTATGAATAACATAACGAGAATTAATACTAAACCGAAATGTTGTCTTCCCATTATGCTTAGCATCTAAAAGATGATCAACATGAGAAAACTTTGTAACAAAGCGCAGGTGTCCATATGGAGTAGTTCCAAAAAACTCAATCGTTTTTTTAAGAGCGTGCGTTAAATGATCAATCCCTACGATATCTGATGTACATGCTGCTTCAAATCTGGTCAAATTAGGCGCGCGTTCGTCCATGTACGTTTGGGCCTGTTCAAAGATTTCATCTAGATTTACATACACACGAATATAAGGCTTACTACCGAGAGTGGTTTGTAGATAACAATAGTGACAATGCCCCATACAACCTGTCGCAAGAGGGATTGCATATTCTGCAGACGGCTTGGATGTATCAAATTTTAGCGTACGACGTACCCCTACCACTAACGTACTTTTTGCATTCCGATATTTCTGTAGATCTGTATCTCCTGGAAAATTACGTATTTGATTATGAGAACTTGTCTCTCTTATTTCCACATTCATTTTTGAAAATTTATTATACAACTCTTGTCCAAGCGGATAATCGAGTGCTTGTGGCTCAAAGTAAACAAGTTTAGGCATAAATGGTTTCATTATTTTTATTCCTTTCTCCTATATTTCCTATGCAACCTGCATATAATATCCCCTTGAACAACCATTACTACTTATAAAATTTATCGAAGAAATAATTTAAATAGTTGACGAACCCCATCCCTTATAGGTATCATAAATCCTTGTGAGTATTTTTTGATAAAGTAACGTTTTAGTTGGGGAAGAGAGGAGTAAATTGTATGGCACTAAAGAAAAAAGCAGCGGTAAAAACGGGGAAAATGATACGCGAACTTATGTTGGCTGATAAAGATGTATCAGCTTCAACAATCATGGTATATAGTAACAATGGACTAAATGAGGAAATCAAAATTGAAGGACTCCATCCAAAATCAAATGAAGAATTATTTTTTAGTGGGAACCTGGATTGGAATGACACTGTAATATATAAAATTGTAGATTTTTCTGGAAAAGCAGAGGTCGGAAAAGTAACATTGCTTGACATGAAAAATAATAACGTTACATTGAGCATTGAACGTATTATGTGGAGCAAGGAAAACCAAGAGGAGGCCGAGGGAAACGAGGATATTCAAGATGAGATTTCTACTACAAGTTCATCGAAAGAATCATTACATGTATACACCTTAGAAAAGAAACCAGAACATAACGCATCCTATGAAAAAATAACTCCTAGCCCTAGCCAACCAACCTTACTGAAAACAGAAGCGACAGCTAAACGCGTAGAATCAGTTAAAACTTATGAACAACCAACTCCTTCAGAGATTAAGATAGAGAAAAAGGATTTGCAACAAACGAATGATAATTTGTCACCTAACAAGTTAGAGGAACACTATCATGCACTTGTATCGCATGCCATTGCTGTATGCCAAGATTACACACTTGGCTTGGATATCGATAAAAGTATCGAAGAATTAAAGGCAGAGCTCGCATCTCAAGGTGCCATGTTACCACTTGATTCCGAGATTATTGGGGTAGTAACCAGTCTTCGTGAGTTAAAGGGAAAAGGGATGGATTTGCAAAAACTCCTAAGCCTCGTATAGTGTAAACAAAAAAATTGCCAGATCGTAAATTGACATGAAAAGGAATTACTCCTTTACATGTCATTTTTCTAGATCTTATACCATTCCGTAAATAAACAAACTATTTTTTATAATTCCAGTCATCACTTTCGTATTTCTCCCGAGCAACCCTTTCAACCTCTTTCATTTGCTGTTCACTTAATTTATATTCACATAAATTAATATGCAACCCTTTTTCAAAACCAATTTTAAAGGCCTGCACCAACTGATTTATCGTAAATTTTTCATCCGTAAGCGAATTGATGGCAACTGCTTTTGAAGTGAACATTCGCTTCATCCTATCTTTCATTCGATCATTAGGAAACAAAAATAAGTCGTACAAGGTGTCGATATCAATTTCTAGTGGTATAGATCCATGCTGCAAAATAACATCCTTTTGACGAGTCTGTGCACTACCTGCAATTTTTCGTTCTTCTACAACAATCTCATACCAAGAAGGAGCATCGAAACAAACCGAGGAACGAGGATTTTTTAAATCATCGCGTTCTTTCTGTGTGTTGGGAACAGAAAAATAAGCTTGGAACCCTAATGACCGAAATCCTTCTAATAATCCCTCAGAAATGACACGATACGCTTCTGTTACCGTTTTCGGCATATTGGGATGGTCTTCCCGTACAATAACGCTGTACGTAAGTTCACGGTCATGAAGTACACTTCTCCCACCAGTAGGTCTGCGAACAAATCCAAAGTTGCGACGGTTTACCTCATCCATATTTATTTCCTTTCCAACATGCTGAAAATATCCAATGGATAGTGTTGGAACACTCCATTCATAAAACCGTATTGTTGGAGCCATTTTTTTCTCGCTCTGCCAATTCAGCAAACATTCATCGAGTGCCATATTGTATGCCGGAGAACCTGCCCCAGAATAGATAAAATTCCATACTTCTTTTTCCATAATACACCTCAATTTAAAAGCCTTTTATATTTCACTATAACAAATTCGACAATATTTGTGAAAAAATATGAATTTGAGCAGACTATATTGCATTAAGTGATGTGGTCATTATATTATTAAAGATAGAAATAAAAAAAGGGGTCGATTTTATCGTGTCAATAAGCTCAATTGTTTTAATCATTCTTTCTGTTGCGATTATTACCTATTCTGTAGTTACATACTTCACTCAACGTAAAATTGTAAAAACACTTACGGAAGAAGAATTTCGTTCTACATACCGCAAAGCCCAAATTATCGATATTCGTGAGGATAAAGACTTTAAAGCTGGACATATTCTTGGTGCTAGAAATATTCCACTTTCACAACTACAAAACAGATACAAAGAAATTAGACCAGATCAAGCTGTTTACTTATATTGTCAAAATGGACTTCGATCAGGACGCGCTGGTCAAATGCTAAAACGAAAAGGTTACAATCAATTGTTCCAACTGCAAGGCGGCTTTAAATCTTGGACAGGAAAAATTAAATCTAACTAAGCAGAATAATAAGCAGAGAAAAGGCCGATACAAAAAAGTAACGGCCTTTTCTTTGTTTATAGTAAATGAACCGCCTTCAATCCAGTTACTATTCCATCTTCGTCACAGCTTTTTGTAACGACATCTGCACGTTGCTTCAACTCATCCACCGCATTTCCCATGGCTATCCCTGTCCCTACATACGATAGCATTTGCATATCATTTCGGCCATCACCAAAGGCAAATGTATTTTCTACTGAAAATCCTGCTCGCTTAATAAACTGTTGAATTCCTTTCGCTTTTGAACTTCCCTTTGGAAGGACATCGATTGCCCGGTTGTGCCAGCGAACAAATTCAAAGTTTGGATACGACGTTTCGTAATAGTTCTCGTCCCCTTCTTCACAAAATAGAATTCCTTGATATACTGGATTCTCCCTATAAAAATTGCGATTGTGGGGTGGATAGTTCATATGAAAGCTACGAAAACTATCCTCAATATACGGATGACTTGCTGATGTTGCACATACGTGTTTATGATTATAAAACGCCATTTCGTGACCATGACTTGCTGCATCCTCAACAAGACTACCTAACTGATTTGTTTCGATTTCATTTTTATATATTTCCAATCCTTCGAATATAACATATTGTCCATTTATCGAGACATAGGATTCAATACCTAGTTCTTGCCGAATAGATTGAAACATATTCGGTGTACGGCCCGTAGCAATAGCCGTATATATCCCTCTCTGTTGCAGTTGCCTAATGGCGTGCTTTGTTGATGGAAGTATAGTTTTATTAGAATCTAATAGGGTTCCATCTATATCAAAAAATACAATTTTCTTTTCCATCCTAGTTGCCCCTCTCATATCCAAATTCTGTTTTGGAGTTAGCTACAATTACAATTGATTCAGAAGTCTCCGCCCATTCTAACGCCCAAATGGTTACGCGAATGGTAAGCGGAAACTTTATGTAAAATATAGGGTATGAAACGGGTTTCATGTCAAGAATTTTCTCCTGATTTTCTACTCAAAAACGTTCTTTGCACAAGTCCATACATGAGCAAATCATAATATTGACCTAAATAAAATTGATATTCTTGCAAATTACCTTCTTCTCGAAATCCGAATTTTTCTAAAACGCGCCTTGAAAATACATTTTCTTTCCGAACCACAGCGCCAATTCGGTTTAATGCAAGGTAACCAAACCCATAGGAAATAATCGCCTCTAGAACTTCCGTCATAAATCCTTTATTCCATTCTGTATGATTTAATTCGTATCCGATTTCAGCACGTTGATGCGATTTACTCCAATTATGAAATCCAATGGTTCCAATTAAAGTATGATTATCCTTTTTTTCAATTCCCCAGCGAAGAATAGAACCGCTTTTTATGCCTGTTTGCATTTGTACAATAAACTGCTCTGCTTGTTCACGTCTTGTAAACGGCTCTAATCCATAATACTGTACAACCTGTGGGTCAGAGAAATATTCAAAGATCTGTTGTTCATCTGACGGTATAATCTCTCGTAACAGACACCGCTCCGTTTCTAAAGTAGGAAATTGTGATAATAGCATGAGATCTCCTCCTACGTTTTCAGTATAGTTCTGCTTGTATTTCCTTTTTTCTGCCTTAAAGCAGATAGCCATCATACTAGTTTTAAATTTCGTAAAAAAACTAGCATAATCGGGATATTTCCCTATATATGCTAGTTTTTTTAATTAGCTAGTATGTATTACTTTTCAAACGGTTTTAACATTTCCTCTCTCATTCCAAAGCTAACTGTAGCAATCCCCACATACATTAAGATAAGAAGAATTGGACTAACCGTATTATACCAATTGTTATCTATAATTAGGTAAACCGTCAAAATTGCTACTAACACAAACGTAAACACGAACATATAAAAGCTATATCCAGATTTCATATTACTCTCCTTTCTTGTATGACATCTGCCATTCAAAAGTTTATTGTAGCGAATCCTTTTCTATGTCTCAAGTTTTCGCTACAAATAAATTTTTACAATTGATTAAGCTCCACTTTTACTATGTCATCGCAAACAATACGAATAATTGAGCCTGAGCTGTCAATTGCCGTAATTGAACGCTTATGTAACAATCTATTCACAACTCGTTCCAACGTCTTTTTCAAATCTTTATAATAAAACTCCTTAATGTCTTGAATGATCTTCCCGTTTTCTAAATGGTATACCGCTTTATAACGTTTATATGTCACATCTTCCTCTCCCTTTTGTTCATGTATTCACAAAAAAAACAAATGTATGAG
>NZ_JBXKMX010000030.1:0-2015 GCF_056992975.1 Ectobacillus sp.
GATCGAGTAGGGACATATCGTTATGAAATATACTTGCCTCGAGGGGCAGATGAATTCGGTATTGCACTTTATCATGCAGATAGCCTTGCTTTTGCCGGATTTATGGACTGGGGAAAGCCCGCGCCAAAAGGTTTAATCAAACGAGAACTAACATCAAAAGAACTTCCACCAGCTGGTGCATATAAAGCGATTATTTTTGCTAAAAGGGGAGGAAAAGAAGATCGAATAGAAACGACCATAGAAATTACCAAATAACATAAAATATTGTAGTATTCAAGGGGATTGTAGCAGATAAATATGAAAAATTCGTGAAATGTTGCTATAGTGTGACAAATTTCACTTACTCTCATTGACATTGATTCTATGCTATTGTATGCTAACAAAGGGTATGAGAAAGATTGGGCATTCTCTGGAAACTTCGTGCAAGAATGTTTATTATTTTTTTGGCTTTATCCACATCAAATCAAACCACGAGGATGTATCCATGCGTCAAAACAATCGCCACCCATTAAGGGCTATGGCTTTAATGACAGCGATTTCTTCCCAATTAGTCGGGTCAATCTTGATAGGTATCTTTCTAGGAAGATGGCTAGACGGATTTGTTAATACCGGGCCGTTGTTTTTAGTGATTGGTCTTCTTTTAGGACTTGCTACTGGTATTTTTGTTATGCTCCGCACAATTCGACAATTTCATGAAGGAGATTAACTGGCAGAATGCAAGAATTAAACGAAATGTTCAATAGACAACGGAAATACATAGTGTATGTAATAGGTGTTTACGTGTTGGGAGTCATTTTCACTAAGTATGATCAAATTTTCCAAGGGTTAATTCTAGGTACCATTTCTAGCTTATTTATGTTCTGGTCAATGGTACAAAAGAACAAAAATTTTTCTAAGGCAGTCTCTGAAGGTAAAAAAACGGGATCACTTGGAACGGTTACAAGGATGTCAATCGGGGCTTTAGCAACGGTTATAGCACTGAGATATCCTAATGAATTCCATATAGGAAGCATGGTATTGGGATTAATGACAGTTTATATTGTCATTATGATAGATTATTTAATACAACATTTACGTCGATAGTTAAAGAAGAGAGGTGAATACTGTTGAATCATGAAGCTCCTATTGTGGAATTTTTGGGGTTAAATTTTAATATGGCAAACGTCTTGATGATTACTATTTCAAGCCTTATAGTTTTCATTCTCGCTGTATCATCCACCAGACGTCTTGCGATGAAGCCTACAGGACTTCAAAACTTTATGGAATGGGTTATGGATTTCGTAAAAGGCATCATCAAAAACACCATGGATTGGAATACAGGTGGACGCTTTCTAATATTGGGAATGACCTTACTTATGTATATCTTTGTTTCAAATATGTTAGGGTTACCATTCTCAATTGTTTTAGGAGGAGAGCTTTGGTGGAAATCACCAACAGCCGATCCAGCGATCACCTTAACCTTGGCCATTATGGTAATGGGGTTAACTCATTATTATGGTATCAAGATGAGAGGTGGCAAGCACTACGCAAAAACCTTCGTATCACCAATGGGTTTCTTATTCCCATTAAAACTTATTGAAGAATTCGCAAATACATTAACTCTAGGACTACGGCTTTACGGTAATATCTTTGCAGGTGAGTTACTGCTAGGATTACTTGCTGGACTAGGATCTAGTGGTTTTGGTGGTGCCCTTGGTGCAATTTTACCAATGCTAGCATGGCAAGGCTTTAGTATATTTGTAGGCTCTATCCAAGCGTTTATTTTTACAATGCTAACGATGGTTTATATTTCTCACAAAGTGAGTGCCGACCATTAATTATAAAAAACAATATTATTAAAAATTCCTAAGAATGTATGATGCATTTTTATGGATAAAAAAATGAAACCCAATTTCAAGGAGGAAATTAATCATGACAGGTTCAATTGGTCTTATTGCTGCAGCAATCGCAGTTGGTTTAGGTGCACTAGGTGCAGGTATTGGTAATGGTCTTATCGTAGGACGTACAATCGAAGG
>NZ_JBXKMX010000031.1:0-2978 GCF_056992975.1 Ectobacillus sp.
ATTTTCATGTTCGATCCCTCCTTCGACTGTAAATCTCACATTGATGTATTTACAATAAATTTACAATATGTTGCTATTATTTTAATCCATTTTATGAAATAATCAATGCATTTGACAAAATAAGTCAATTTATTAATTTTACTAGGAAGAGATATGACGGGGGAAAAGCGTTCTTCGTTACGTAAAGTAGCTGGATACAGGCCATCTTTTTTACTAGTATTGCACTATCTTATACACTATACTGTAAATTACAGTATAGTGTATAAGATAGGAGATGCTGATTTGGTTGCTAAAAAAGGACAAGGCTATCGTCATTTGCCTGCATTTATTCTGTTAGCTCTTGCGCAGAAGTCGATGCATGGCGGGGCTATTTATACGTTATTATGTGAAAGCTTGCCGGCCATTCATACAGATAGCGGAGCGGTCTATCGATGTCTGCAAGAAATGGAGAAAAACGGGGCTGTTACATCGGTATGGGATACGAGCGGAGCGGGTTCAGCTAAGAAAAGGTATGAGATGACGCCATTTGGCTGGGGAAAATTAGAGGAATGTAAACAGGATATTGAAATGAGAATGGCAAATTTCACTTATTTTCTGCAGACGTACGAGAAGGTGAAAGAGTCGAAAGAAGAATAGAACGTCATAAACGAGGAGAAAACGATGGGACAGGAATTTTACAAAAAAATATATTCGGTACGAGAGTTTTATATTGCTCTGTATAAAGGATTTAGAACTATGCCTTTTATGATCAAAGCAAAAAAAAGTAAGGAAATTTCGATGGAATTTAGAGAACGTATTATGCTTGCGGTTACAGAAGTAAATGGGTGTGAAGTTTGTTCCTATGCGCATACGAAGATTGCGTTAGAGCAGGGAATGAGCAAGGAAGAGATTCAATTACTTCTATCCGGAGGGAAAGATCATGTTCCTGAAGAGGAAGCGCCTGCTTTGTTTTTTGCGCAGCATTATGCAGATATGAGAGGCAATCCATCTAAGGAATCGTGGCTACAAATCGTGAATACGTATGGAGAGACAAAGGCATTCGGGATTTTGGGTGCCATTCGGGCCATTATGATTGGGAATGTGTATGGAATTCCTTTAAGTGCATTTCGTAGCCGCCTCCGCGGAAAACCAATTCAAAAAAGCAATTTAGCATACGAACTTATCATGATAGTAAGCATTCTATTATTTTTGCCGATTGCTCTTGTGCATAGTTTTTTAGCAAATTTATTTCGAGTTCCTCTTATATAAAAAAACGAGCAAGGCCTATTCAAATAGGCCTTGCTGATTGGTAAAGGCAGTAAACACTTGACGCTTCTTCACATGATGACGCGCTTCGGTTGTTAAGAGCTTGGATAATATACGGACTGCATCGATGATATGCGGTCCTTTATTTAGCATGACACATTCTGCACGGTGTCCCATTGCAGCGTCAGTTATTTCTGCACGGGCAGGTACGCCTTGCTTAGCGAGGCTTTCGAGCACCTGCGTTGCCCAAATAACAGGAACGTGAGCGGCATCGCACATACAGAGAATATCCTCCTGTACGATGGACATATTTTCAAACCCAACCTCGACGGCAAGGTCACCGCGTGCAATCATAATACCGAAGGAGTCGAAATTCAATCCAGCGAGAAGGATACGAGATAGGTTGTGAATGGCTTCTGCGGTTTCAATTTTCGCTACGACAGCTAAATCGGTTCGATTTAGTTTTTCTAATGCATCGTGCAGATCCTCTAAATCTTGAGGGGAATGGACAAAGGATAAGCCGACTGTATCTGCGTGCCCCGTGACAAATTGTAGGTCCTCTAAATCTTGCTCAGTGAGAGCAGGTAAATCGAGTAACGTGTCAGGGAAGTTTAACCCCTTCTCTTCTTTTACTTTTCCTGCTTTAATAACGGGAGAGATAATTTCTAATTCAACCCGTTCTTCGTTCGTATGGATGACAATTCCGCCAATTTTCCCATCATCAATAAAAATTCTATCGCCAATTTGCACATTTTTTAATGCTTCCGGGAGCATGGCGGCAACTCCGGCTGGCCCTTGCTCAGATGCGGGATGTCCGAGCTTGGATGGTTCTCGGTATAGATAGAGTAAGTCTCCTTTTTGAACGCTAATTTGTACAGGTTTTGGCACGAGATCGCGTACTTTAAATACGTTGCCACTTGGCGTGGTAATTTTCATTTCATCGCTAATGTAACAGGATTTCTCTGTTAATACGCGAATTTTGGTTGGATTAATAATTTCCATGACTCGCAAGGACCGCTTGCGTCCTCTTGTGTCAATAAAGTGAAGTTCCTCCCCGATGTGCAAGGATTTAAAGTTGCTCTTGCTTGATACTGCGAGCACAAATTTTGCTGCATCAGTTTTGTCATCTAGTTTGTCCGTGTGGATAGCATGCAAATCGATATAGCCTTCGACGACACTCTTTTTGTTTCCAAACATATCTTTTAAAATTGAGATTTTAAGGGGGCGTATTTCTTTTTGAAATTGGTTAATACGAATTTTTGGGCCGCCTAAATCCATATATATTTTACAAATTTGGTCTCCGTACAATCCTTCATTGTGTAGTTTTTCTTCTGCGCGGCGCAGCATTTGGATGAGCAGTTTCCATTCTTTTTTCGTATCATGTGCACAGTTAATCCGAGCAATATCCATGCCGTGAAGAAGTAATTCCTCAATCATCTCTGGTGTGTCTAACATCGATACGTCAAGTGTTACCATGATATTTGTACTTCTATCATGTACGGTCGTTCCGAGTACGTGGGCCGCTCGCTTCGCTGATAATTTACTAGCCTCGATCCAGTTTGGCAGGTAGATGTCCGTCGGTTCCATTTCCCCGATTCCTAAATGGCCAAGTACTTTTTCCATATGGGAAAAGACATGACTTTCAAGTCGTCCGAGTGAGGAAAGACCTTCCGCTGCTAAGTGATTTTGTAATTCATGGATGTCGTATTCACGAAGAGCAGCATAGGCAAGCA
>NZ_JBXKMX010000032.1:0-3067 GCF_056992975.1 Ectobacillus sp.
TCTTATATAGTTATAACATATTTTGAGTGGAGTTATTTTACAGTCTCTTTAAATCCTATTTACAGATTCTAATATAACGAAACATATTGTAATGATTCGTATTATATTTGTAATATTTCACTAGGTTGTGTTACGTTTTATTAATCGTAATGCCAATTCAATGTTGTTTTTCTCCAAAACCTCCCCATTTAATTGAGAAAAAAGCAAGCGAAATGCGCTCTCTCCTAATGCTAAACTTGGATGTTCAATCGTTGTAATACCCATAATTTCTGAAATAGGGTGATTATCAAAGCCAATAACAGCCAAATCCTCCGGAACACTAATCCCTCTCTTTCTTGCTTCCATCACAATCCCTGCTGCCACTTGATCAGAGGAAACAAGTAATGCTGTCGGTCTATCCTTTAGCAACATCCATTCTCTAACTACTCTTACCCCATCTTGAATCTCTAGACACCCATCAAAAATCCATTCTTCGTGAATCGGCTCATTGATTTGAGTAAGGGCATCATCATACGCTCGTTTTCTTTGTTTGCTATTAAAACTCGTTTGTCTTGCTATGCAATATCCAATATGACGATGTCCTCGCTCTATTAGATGCTCCATGCCAAGAGTAAACCCTAAATACTGATTAATATGTACACATGATATGGAATCATTTGTAGTATCCTCACATGCAACAATAGGTGCATAGGAAGTGAACGGTGCAATTTCTTCCCATTCCATAGTTTTGCTACAAATAATAAATCCATCTACCTGTCGCATTTGTAGTAGCTGCAATGCTTTCATTTCTTCTATAGCCTCGTAATTCGTTTGGCATGTTACAATTCGATAATTATGTTGCAGCGCCCCATTAGCGATTCCTTGTGTAATGGCTGAGAAATATGGATGATTTAAAAATGGTATGAGAACCCCTATTGTGAGTGTCTTTCCTTTAGAAAGATAGACAGCATTATAATTTGGTGTGTAATTAAGCCTAGCTACGACATCTAAAACTGCCTTACGTTTGGCATCGCTGACATAAGGATGGTTATTTAACACACGGGACACGGTTGTAACCGATACTCCTGCCAATATAGCAATTTCTTTAATATTTGCCATTTGTACGCTCTCCTTTTAAAAATGTCCCTTCTACTTATCCTATAAGCAAGTTACAAAAAAATCCAATAAAAAGAAGATATATCTGAATATGTACGTATATGATAGTAACAAAAATTATTACATTGGCTAGTTTTTATAATGAAAGGGAGGTAATTCCTGCATGTTATATTTCTATATTTAGCGTGGACCATCGATGGCATTCTAACATATGTAGGGCTTTATTTCAGTAGAATCGAAGAAGAATGTTATGCTTATTCATGCGTTTTGGTTACTTTATTTTGCTTTTTTACTATAAATACCTCCTTCTATGTTTTGAGAAGAAGGAGGTATTACGATTATCTTTCCTTAAATTGAGCTTCAAAACTTTGTGCTGCTGTTTTTGCTTCGTTTTCTTCGCCAATTAAGATGATATTTGAGGCAACTGTACCATCATCAATGTACATAGCATTGATTTTTAATTGTCCGGATGCATATTGTAGTTCATACAATTCTGGCTTTCCTTCTATTCTCACGATTCCCTTCCCTCTATACACATGCTCAGAAAGCAAATGAAACCATTCCTTCAGTTTCCTTTTATCAAGTGCGGGGATATTTTCAACGCGAATGGCTTGAATCGATCCGTGATGATGATGATGATGTGCTGTTTCACTCGTGACAGATGTTATCATTCTTTTTTGTAGCAAATCCTCGGCTTTCACCTCTCCATAGGATGTATGGATAACAGGAACCCCTTCCCCTATAAAGGAGTGTAGCTTAGATTCAATCGTGTGTAATTTTTTTTCTGAGATTGCATCGACCTTGTTTAATATTACATAGGATGAACACTTAATTTGATCCTTAAATAATACACGCATGGATGCAGAGCTTAAAAACAAGTGAGTGTATTCCAGAAAACGTGCGGCATCCACGATTCCAATGATTGATTGCAGTTCAAATAAATCTCGGTAACTACTATCAGTTAATACATCTACTAGTTCGATTGGATTGGCTACTCCAGTACCTTCTATAATTAGAGCGTCTATTTCATTATAACTTGCTGCCAATTGGTCTAATACACCTCGAAAGTTACTTTGCATACTACAACAAATACAGCCGTCCAACAATTCATTGACGCGTTCTTCTGAAAACAAATGCTTTTCTACATTTACTTTTCCTAATTCATTTAAGATAATAGCAGGCTTTTCATTTCTATTTCTAAAATACTCAAGCATATGTAGCAATACTGTTGTTTTACCGCTTCCCAAAAATCCACTTAGTATATAAACAGGAACTTGTTTCGTCAAAAGCCTATCCCCTCCTTACAGCATTCAAATAGCCTCAAATGTTCACTTTTAGCATATCACAAATTAGAAATACAGTGAATTTTCATATATTTTCGAAAAGAGTCCTGCGAAACAGACTCTTTTCATTAGATCATCACTTTACTATTTGCTATATATACGGTTGGTAGTTTTTGTTGTAGCGCTTCAAAGAACACTTTATCCTCTTTTACACTTGTTATCGTTACCACTTCCTGTGGATATAACCAAAGCTGCATTCGAATTACGGATGTACAAAAAGCAGGTGTAGAATCTTTCAGCACGCGTACTTCTCTAATCCGATCAAGTGTAACCTTCGTTTCAAGTAAACCAAAGTAATGAATAACATACTCATCTGTAAGTTCAATGTATGAATGAAACGATGCCCATGTAAGAAAACCACCTGCCAGTATACTACTAATACCAAATAACATTGCTATAAACGACGTAAATCCACTTGCCTTTATGCCGGCTATACATAAAAGAATGGCTACCGGAAAAAGACTGATTGAGAACGCCACGAATACTACATCTTTGTTCATTGAAAACTTCATACGTACTCCTCCTCTTTTCTATGATTCTTCTCGTATCTCATAGAAAAATCGTACGTTTACTATCCTACAAAACAATTTGCAAATTGAAAAGGGAAAATACAAAAAAACACTCTCTCC
>NZ_JBXKMX010000033.1:0-4636 GCF_056992975.1 Ectobacillus sp.
TTCAACTGCTCCGGCATATTTACATGATCAAGCGTAACCGGAAGCATCTTGCGTCGTACATCACACTTCTTACAAGTTCGAAGAGCATAAGTAATATTGCTCGTAACCGATTGCTCCACTAAATGGAGGTGATGCAATATTTGAATTATACTCCACGATTCTCTCTTTGGTTTTGCATTAAGCAGAGTATCCGGAAGCTTTTTAATTTCAAGTAACAATGCGGCCCGGGTTTCCTTCAACTCATGTAAAATAGATGATAAACTCTCCGTTTTCATGATAGAATCCCACTCCTTTGTCTCCTCCATTATGAATGGCAAAAAGGGTGTTTCTTAAGAAAGAAACACCCTTACTTACTAACTATAGAAAGGGAAACCTCTTTCCTCCCCTTCATTATCTCACGAAAAAACGTTTAAAATCGTAACAACCATTTATATTTTTTTACATCTTTGTGTCGTCAACGGAATCCAGATAAGCTTGAATATCGCCAATAATAGATTCTACACAACCATCTGCAAAAGGCGCTTGTAAATGAGCGGCTTCTACAAGATGTAAAAACGATTGACTTCCTCCAAGACGGCAAAGCGTAACGTAATCATTCCAAGCCACCTCTCGTTCTTCACGCGAACGTTTCCAGAACTGGAAGGCACAAACTTGAGCAAGTGTGTAATCAATATAATAGAACGGTGAATTGTAAATATGACCTTGCCGTTGCCAATACCCACCTTTTTCTAAAAATTCATTATCCTCATAGTCGCGATGCGGCAAATATTTTTTTTCAATTTCTCTCCATGCCTGCTTACGCTGTGCAGGAGTTGCCTCTGGATGCTCATAGACAAAATGTTGGAATTCATCAACACTCACACCGTATGGTAAAAATAGAAGGGCAGAGCTCAAATGAGAAAAATAATATTTTTCCGTATCTTCCTTGAAGAATAGCTGCATCCAAGGCCATGTAAAGAATTCCATACTCATTGAATGAATTTCACATGCTTCATAGGTAGGCCATGTATATTCAGGTATCGGAACATTACGACTTTCATAAACCTGGAATGCATGTCCCGCTTCGTGTGTAAGCACATCAATATCACCTGATGTACCATTAAAATTAGAAAAAATAAACGGAGCTTTATAATTTTCAATAAATGTACAGTATCCTCCGCCTGCTTTTCCCTTCTTCGCTACAAGATCAAGTAAATGATTGTCCGTCATGAAAGTGAAAAACGTATCTGTTTCCTTAGAAAGCTGACGATACATCTCTTTTCCTTGTTCCAAAATCCACTGGGAATCGCCCTTTGGCATTGGATTTCCAGACTTAAATTCAAATCCTTCGTCATAATACTTTAGCTTCTCAACACCGATGCGCACCTGCTGACGGCTACGAAGCTTTGTCGCAAGCGGAACAATATAGTCCAATACTTGCTTACGGTATGCCGCTACCATTTCTGCATTATAATCCGTCCGGTACATTCTCGCATAACCAAGTTCAACGAAATTAGAAAACCCTAGTTTTTTAGCAATAATCGTTCGAACGGTAACGAGTTCGTCGTAAATATGATCCAATTCACTTTCATGATCAGCTAAGAAGCCATAGTATGCTTCACTTGCCTTTCTACGCAATTCACGATTTGGCTGCTGCATAAATGGGGAAAGCTGTGATAAATTTCGTTCTTCCCCTTCAAATGGAATTTTGGCAGAAGACATCAACTTTGTATATTCTGAAGAAAGTTTATTTTCAAGCTGTAAGTCCTCTACTATATCATCAGAATACGTTTTGAGCTCACACTCCGCTAAGGAAAATAGCTGTTTACCATATTTTTTCTCAAGATCCCCTCGAAACGAAGAAGATAGTAAAGCTGCATAATACTTACTCACATGCCCCTTTACAATCGGTGACGTTTCATCAAAGAAGTCTTGTTCATTCTTATAAAACTCGTCATTCGTATTTATCGTATGGCGAATATAGCATAGATTCGCCATCGTATCATATTCATTGCGAATTGTATTAACCCGCTTCATCGCATCTTCCTGCTCTATTGCAGATATAGCACTCGTAAACTGCCCAATAGCTTTTTCCATTTCTGTTGAAATATCATTCATATTTGGTCGTATGTATTCATATTGCTCAAAACTCATACTCTCACCTCAATTTTTTTTCGCGTTTCGATACAAAAATTTGTACCAGAACAACTATATAAATAGATTATATTCCATTTGAGATTTAATTTCCCTTTTTATACTAAAAAAAGACAGCTAATGTATAACTACTACACCAGCCATCTTTTTCATTATTCTAATTTTATTTGTTTGGAAGATCAATTACCATAAAACGGGATTCCCCTTCAGTAATAAAGACAAGTTCTTCTTCATTTTCAATTCGAGCAGAATCTCGTTTCATTAACCATTCATCCCCGACTTTTACTTTTCCTTCAATGACGAAAACAAATGTTTTCCGATCATTCTTTTGGGAAAATGAGATACTTTGATTAGGTTCTAAATCACTTAAATAGATAGTTAAATCTTGATTAATGAAAGCTGCCTCTTCTAGCTTATCTGCGTGATAGGAGACTACTGGTAATAACGTATTCTTCATTTTTTCAATCGTAAAAGAACTCTTCTCATAAGAAGGCTTTGTGCCAAGTTCCTTAGGCAAAAACCACATTTGAAGAAAGTTTACTTCCTCATCAGCAGGATTGATTTCCGAATGGAAAATCCCTGTTCCCGCTGACATACGCTGAATTTCTCCAAATGTCGTAGTAGCGCTATGCCCATAGCTGTCTTCATGCTTTAAATATCCTTCAAGTACAATTGATACGATTTCCATTTCCTGATGGGGGTGTGTACCAAATCCACGATGCGCAGCAACACGGTCATCGTTTAACACTCTCATCGGACCAAATTGTAAATTATTTGGATCAAAATATTCTGCAAAGGAAAAGCTAAATTTACTGTGTAACCATCCGTGTTCTGCAGAGTAACGGGATTCTGCTGGAAATACTTGTATCATAATGATTCATCCTCTCTTTCGATAGCTTGGTGCTTACCGACTTTTTTTAATAGTGTTAACAATTGATCTTTCTCTTCGCTATTTAACATCGTAAGTGACTCATGTAACAACAATTCATGACTTGGAAAGATTTCATCCATTAGCTGTTTTCCCGCATCAGTAAGCTCTGCATAAATGACGCGGCGATCCTCCTTACAAGGATTTCGCTTAACGAGCTTCTTTTTTTCTAATTTATCAACCACATACGTAATGCTCCCACTTGTAATCAGGATTTTATCTCCAATTTGCTGCAATGCTAGAGTACCTTTATGATATAAAATCTCTAACACTGCAAATTCAGTAGGATTTAAGCCATAGGACTGGGCAGATCGATTTGATATATCCATTAACCTATGATGAACACGAGATAAGGCAATAAAAATCTTTAATGATGCATCAATCGCTACTCTTTGCGGATCTTTACTCATCTTCAAACATCCTTTGAAAATTTATTTTCTAATCATATATTTTTATTTTAAATATCTTGAATTAAAGATATCACATTATAGAATATCCGTCAACAACACGATCCTACTCATTTCATACTGCTACTATACAAAGCATTATATTTTTTCCGTAATGTTCTATATAATGTAAGTATTACAATCATAAAAGGAGTCATCGTTGTGAAAGCTTTTGCTAAAACGATTCTTATATACGCCTTGCTAGTTGTCTTCCCCACAGCCGTTATAAGTATTATTTCGTATACTTATTATAACAATACGCTACAAAAGCAAAGCATACAGGAGGCAGGAATCGTTGCTGATTTATACCGAGATAATCTAGATCGTTTAGTGGGAGACTCACTAACAACCATTGAAACGTTGGCACTAGTCGTAAAGGCAGCTGATTCAAATACAAACGAAATTGAACAAATTTTAAATCATATGCACGAACAGAATCCTCGATTTTCCGGGCTTTATTATGCTGATCCAACCGGACATATTTTGTTTGGTTCCAATTCATTGGAACACTCAATAGATTTATCTGATCGTACATACATACAAGAAGTGACTAAATCAAAGAAAACAACCATATCTTCTGCTCTCATTGGACGAGTATCCGGACAAAGAATAAGCGTAATCGTTACACCGGTTGTCACATCCTCCAATCAGATATCAGGACTAGTTATGGCAAGTCTTCGTTTAGATTATGCTACTCAGTTACTAAAAGGATTTCCGACACCCTATCCTTATCTGTTATTGGATAAGGACGGATCTGTGCTATTACAAAATGGTGAATTAGGCAATCAAAATAATAGGGTTGTACTTCCAATTGCACGTACACCATGGGAAATTTCAGTTTATCCACTACCAGTGAATCAGCACTCTCTATATATTAAAATGCTTCTTCCCTTTCTTCTTACCCTATTTCTATCAAATGGTGTTTTTATTCTCGCTAAATATTGGATGTTACGAAAACAGGCAAAAGAAAATTTACGAGAAAATGATCAACAAAAAATAAAGCTGATTGGCACGTTAGCTGCAAGTACAGCTCATGAAATTCGAAATCCACTAACGGGGATTAAAGGACTCGTAACTCTTTTAAGTGAAAAGCATAGGGATGACGAAGATCGCCTTTATTTTTCAGTTA
>NZ_JBXKMX010000034.1:0-6647 GCF_056992975.1 Ectobacillus sp.
ATACCTGGTACTTCATAGTGAAGAAAGTCGGCATTGCGTTTACTAACGAGAGGCATAATTCCGATAAAAATAGGGGTTGAAAAGTCTTTAACTGCCTCATATGTTTTCACTAACACTTCTTTATCAAAAATAGGTTGTGTTAAAAAATAATCTGCGCCTGCCTCGATTTTCTTCTCCATTCTTCGAACTGCTGCATCGAAGTGACGAACATTTGGATTAAAAGCCGCACCTATAGAAAATGATGTTGGCACACCAATAGATTTTCCTAGTGGAGATCGACCAGCATTTAATTCCTTTATCATTCGAATTAACTCGAATGAGGATACGTCAAATACAGATGTAGCACCCGGAAAATCGCCTACTCTAGCTGGATCCCCTGTTAAAGCTAATACTTCGTGGATTCCTAAAGAAGACAACCCTAGCAAATGCGAATGCAATCCAATTAAATTATGATCACGGCATGTTAAATGGGCCAGAACAGGAATATCATATCGCCGCAAAAGCGCTCCCATTGCCATATTTGAAATACGCGGACTTGCTAGGGAATTATCAGCAAGCGTAATTGCATCTGCTCCCGCATGCTTTAGCGCCTTTGCACCTTCAAAAAAGCGTTGCGTTACCAATTGCTTCGGCGGATCTAACTCTACAATAACGGTAGTTTCAAGTTTCGCCTTTTCTGACAAACTAGAATTGGTTGCTAGAACTGGCTGCGTAACAACAATAGGTGTGGGCCGAACTTTAATCTGTTTCTCATATATTGGCGATTGCCCATCCAATGCATGTCTCATTGCACGAATATGCTCTGGAGTCGTACCACAGCAACCACCAAGAAGACGAACTCCTTGCTCAATAAACCCTTTTGCCATATGTTCAAAATAATCTGCCGTTCCTTCGTACACATACTTTCCGTCATCATACTTTGGTAACCCAGCATTCGGATATGCGGATAAAAATCCTTCCTTTGGCAATGACACGGTTTCTAATGATTCAATCATGCGAAGCGGTCCCAGATGACAATTTAATCCTACAACATCAGCGCCCCTTTGTTGCAATTCAAGCAGTACTTGTTCAATATATCGACCGCTTTGCGTAAGGCCTGCTTCATGTAACGCAACTTGCGCCACAATAGGAAGATCTGTAGCCTTACGTAATACTCCAAGTGCATGGTAGAGCTCTATTTCATCATAAAATGTCTCCAGAAGAAGTCCATCTACCCCTTCTTCAAGTAATGTATTAGCTTGCTCCATAAGCATAAATTCTCGTTCAACCTCAGTCGTCATAACTGATCCAATATGTTTCATACCACCGATTGTGCCGAGTACAACTGTATTCGAATCAGCTGCTGTTCGAGCATTTCGAACCGCTGCACGATTAATTTGCTTCACATTATTTTCTAAGCCATACATCCGAAGTTTTCCTTCATTTGCCCCATACGTATGAGTTTGAATTACATCTGCTCCCGCTTCTACATAAAGCCTATGAATTCCACTAATTCGATCAGGCTCAGTTATATTTAACTCTTCAAAGCAGCTTTGTAAACCGTATGAATGGAGCATCGTCCCCATTGCCCCGTCCCCTATTAATATTCCTTGCCCTAGTCTCTCTTTTAAGTTGCCCATTTGCCACGCTCCTTATAGTCAAACCAAACAACCCCCACTTCCAATAAAAGAAGAGGGGGACATTTTTTCCTCCTCTTATCACGCAAAACCATCGTTTTGCAGGTTGTAGCACCGTTTCAAACACCTGTTTGAAGGTTGCCGGGCTTCATAGGGCCTATCCCTCCACCACTCTCGATAAGAGTTTCACCATTACCAGATCGTAAATATACAATTTTCCACTAATTTAGCATGGGTTACTCCAAAACGTCAATATATTTTCAGAAAAAAATGAATAATTTATTATTTTCGCACGTAATAATCCTTACTAATTCTTTCGAATAATCAAAAAATGTTTGCTTTTCTCTTGATATTGATATACTTTATTAGAAAGACTTCATACAATTCCATATATTCTTATCGAGAGAGGTAGAGGGACTGGCCCATTGACACCTCAGCAACCATTAACTTTGATGTTAACAAGGTGCTAATTCCAGCAGATTCATTTGAATTTGACAGATAAGAAGAAGTGCTGTTACTAAAACCTTCTTCTTATAGAAGGTTTTTTATTTTAATTAGGAGGGATTACTATGAAATTTATAGAGACAAAGCTCGCTCAAATTGGAAATAGAAGTGAGGACGTAACCGGAACCGTCAATCCTCCCGTATACTTTTCAACCGCCTATCGTCACGAAGGCATTGGACAATCAAGTGGCTATGATTATATTCGTACAGGTAATCCTACTCGCAAAATAGTGGAAGATGCAATTGCAGAATTAGAGGAAGGGGATCAGGGCTTTGCCTGTAGCTCAGGCATGGCTGCCATTACATTGCTTCTTTCCCTATTTCAATCAGGAGATGAAATAATTGTTTCAGAAGACTTATACGGAGGAACTTTTCGCTTACTACGTGATTATGAGGCAAAGTGGAATATTCGATGTAGATACGTAAACACATTGTATCCTGCTGAAGTGCAAGCAGCTATTACTCCACAAACGAAAGCAATTTTTCTAGAAACTCCAACAAATCCACTTATGCATACTGCTGATATTGAAGCAATTGCTACGATCGCCCACGAGCATAATGTGCTGCTTATCGTTGATAATACGTTTTACACACCTATTTTACAGCAGCCTCTTCGCCTTGGTGCTGATATTGTTATTCACAGCGCTACCAAATATTTAGGTGGCCATAATGACGTACTCAGCGGCCTTATCGTCGCAAAAGGAAAAACATTATGCGAATCTCTGGCCTATTATCATAATTCCTCAGGGGCAGTGTTAAGTCCCTTCGACTCATGGCTTCTTATGCGCGGTATGAAAACATTATCTCTTCGAATGAACAAACACGAAGAAAATGCGAAGCAATTAGTATCCTACCTACAAAAAATAGATGAAGTAACCGATGTATTGTATCCAGGACGCGGAGGTATGCTTTCATTCCGTTTAGCACGGGAAGAATGGATAAATCCATTCTTGCAAGCACTCTCCCTTATTACATTTGCTGAAAGTCTTGGTGGAGTGGAAAGCTTAATCACTTATCCTGCTACACAAACGCATGCTGATATTCCTGTTGAAATTCGAACACAACGGGGAATTTGTAACCGTCTATTACGTTTTTCAGTAGGAATTGAACATATCACCGATTTAATGACAGATCTAGAAAGAGCATTCGCTGCTCTTCACAAGGAGGTAGAAGCATGACTGAATCCTATTCCGTACAAACATTATTACTTCACAATAGTCACAAAGTAGACCCCCATACAGGGGCAGTGAGTGTACCGATATACAATACAAGCACATTTCACCAAACTAGTGTCAATGAGTTTGGGAAATACGATTATAGTCGTTCTGGCAACCCTACTAGAGAAGCGTTAGAAGAAACCATCGCTGAGTTAGAAGGAGGGACAAGAGGCTTTGCATTTTCATCAGGAATGGCAGCCATCTCGACAAGCTTTTTATTACTATCACAAGGAGATCATGTAGTTATTTCAGAAGATGTATACGGTGGCACGTATCGCATGATTACAGAAGTTTTATCTCGCTATGGCATTTTACATACATTCGTAGATATGACAGATATAGAAGCTGTTACCGATGCCATCTTACCAAATACAAAATTATTCTATGTTGAAACGCCTTCTAATCCGCTGTTAAAGGTTACAGATATTCAAGCAATCTCCTGTTTAGCAAAAAGGATTGGTGCTCTTACATTCGTTGATAATACATTCTTAACTCCGCTATATCAGCAACCTCTTACTCTTGGTGCAGACGTTGTTCTGCACAGTGCTACAAAGTTCCTGTCGGGTCATAGCGATGTTACAGCGGGTTTAGCTGTTGTAAAGGATGAACAGCTAGGAGAACGCCTTGCTTTCTTACAAAATGCTTTTGGTGCTATACTTGGACCCCATGATAGCTGGCTGGTACTACGCGGCATAAAAACCTTACATGTCCGACTTGAACAGTCTGCCTATTCTGCCCAAAAACTCGCTTCCTATTTACAGCATCATGAAAAAATAAAATGTGTGTATTATCCTGGTCTTAAAGAACATACCGGTTATGAGATTCAGCAAAAACAAGCAAAACATCCTGGTGCTGTGTTTTCATTTGAATTAAAAAATGAGTCTGCGCTACAAACCTTTCTAGAACACATAACATTGCCTGTATTTGCAGTTAGTCTAGGAGCTGTGGAATCCATTCTCTCCTATCCGGCCACTATGTCACACGCCGCGATGAAGGAAGAGGAACGTCAAAAACGTGGTATAACTCGCTGCCTGTTACGACTCTCTGTAGGATTAGAAAACTACGAAGATCTACAACAAGATTTCACAAATGCTTTAGCCCATATTGACAAATTATAAACAAAAAAGGAGGGAAGACACGCTGTTCTTCTCTCCTCTCTTTATATAATATCCTCGCCTTAAACTACATTTCTGTTCTTCATCCTATTCACTACATAAAGAGACATAAATATGATACAATTAGGGAGTTGATTATTACAAAATTGTTACAAAAATCATGCGAATAACTCCATATCTTTACATTAACTTTAAATTTATGCTAAGTAGTAGCCTACACAAATATATAACAATCACTTAAGTTGATATTTCATTGTAATGACTTATTTCTATGAGGAAATTTACACAGCTACACTTTTCTTACGATTTCTTTACTTTTTGACTAAATATTTGCAACATGTATACTATTTATCATAAAATTTTGTTATGTATATGTATGGTGCTATTAGTATATATGGAGGTGTTACCTTACATGATCGATTCATTCCAAGAAGAAACAGAGAAATTTGAGGGAAATGCAGAGATGTTAAAAGTCCTTGCTCACCCTGTTCGCCTTTGTATTGTGAAAGGATTGATTGACCGTGGTGCATGCAACGTATCTACAATGTATACACGTCTTAATATGCCTCAATCAACCATTTCACAGCATCTTGCAAAGCTAAAAAGTGCAAAAATCGTAACGAGTGAAAGAAAAGGGTTGGAAATATATTATAATGTAGAAAATAAAAAAGTAATCCAACTCGTAAACGTATTATTTTAACTAGGGGAAAAGGTAAGCAACATTCACTTTCAATGTTGCTTTCTCACTTTACTTACCCCGTACTTACCCTGATAAGCTGAATGCTTTCCCACTACTCTCCCTTACTATAAATCGCCGCTAATTCCAACTTGTAATGATCTACACGTGTTGCTTTCATCTTATTCTATAATGCCGAGCGAAATTGAAGATTATAACTGAAGCATAGACGAGTCTACTAATCCTTCTATTGAAAAATTCGACAATCCTTTTTGTTGTATACTTACATTAAAATAGTCACTCATACTACCTTGTAAGATTAAGGAACGGATTGCACGATTATGTTTCTGTTTCTCTGAAAATGGATTTCGGTCATGATGATCAATTAATTTCTCTAAAATACCAGTTGAAAGTAAAAAGCTAGTCTGTTTTTGACGTAATACCGTCTCTAACCCAACAAGTTCACCTGCACGCTGCAATTCGTCCCAATGAATGTGAGAGGTAACGTCCATCTCACCCAGATGAAGCAATGGATTGCGTATCAGCTGATGTTTATAATAGCCACGCAAGCTGCCATCTCGGTGAACAGGATGCATCCATTCCTCATTCGTATAACCATAATCTACAGTAATACACACTCCTTGTTGCAAACATCTTGCCATTTGTTGCACAAAGCTACTCATTTGTAACGGCACTTCAAATCGTTGTCCAATGTTTAATTGTAGATCATGAACGTGTAAATAGTGTAAAATAGCTTCATTTTGTATGGGGATTTGTTTCTCAACAAGTTCACCCTGTTCATTTAACGTTACAAGTACTTCCATTAAACCATGTGCTGTATTTTCAATTACCTCTACCGGAAAGGCATCAAATAATTCATTCGAAAAAATAATACCCGAAAATGGTGGAATCTGTTCAATTGAAGCAAATTGCTCTACATTAGAAAATGGATGTAGCTTTTGTTGCTGCATGTTACGGTGAAACGGGCTCGTTTCAACAATTTTGTATCGTAACATCGAAAACGTAGTAGGAGATTGTTTCTCCCATTCTGTTAACACATCCAATGCAAAACGTCCTGTCCCACCACCGATTTCACATATGGTAGGCTGTACCCAACCTTCATCTACAAGTTTTATAAAAAAAGAAGCAAATTGTTGTGCATACAGGGAGGAAACATTGCTGCTAGTAAAAAAGTCACCTTGTCTCCCTATTTTTTCTTGATTTTTCATATAATAGCCATTATCCGCGTCATATAAAGCTAGTTGTATAAACGTACTATACGTAATAGCTCGATTAGGTGATGTTTCAATGGCCTTCTTTATAGCAGCATGCATGATCGCCACCTCAGCTTAAAAAAGGATTATTTTCTTTTTCAGCACTGATTGTCGTTACAGGCCCATGCCCACATAATACCTTCGTATCAGCAGGTAGTGAAAATAACTTTTCTTCAATAGCTGTAAGTAATTGAATCATATTTCCTTCTGGTAAATCGGTGCGACCAATGCTCATTTGAAAAAGC
>NZ_JBXKMX010000035.1:0-2749 GCF_056992975.1 Ectobacillus sp.
AAATCGGCGTAAAGGCAGCACATCATGCATTATTGGAAGCTGGAATGCGTGACAAAGTAGAAATTTGGGCTGACGGCGGTATGAAGAGCGCGGCAGATGCATTAAAGCTTATTCTTCTAGGTGCAAACCGTATCGGCTTTGGTACGCTTTCCATGATTTCAATCGGCTGTACAACTTGCCGTGGTTGTCATCTTGATACATGTCACGTCGGAATTGCAACGCAAATCGAGTCTGAAGCACAAGCGAAAGAACATGGTCTTCGTCGCTTCGTACCAAGACAAATGGATCTTGCAGTAGAGGGATTAACGCAATTATTCTCTACATTTGGCGAAGAACTAAAACGTCTGACTGGACAATTGGGCTATACGAATTTACAAGAAATTGTAGGTCGTTCAGACTTGCTTGTCCAAGCTCGTGGCTTACAACAATTAGATTTATCCAATATGTTGGCTGTAGATGTAGAACAATACACGCCTAATGTTGCAGAAGTAAAAGAAGAAAACGCAGTGCCATTTGCTGTTCAATCGAAGGAACTCGTAGCCGTAGGTGTCGATCAACGGGTAATGGGAAGTCTTGAATCATGCTACCGTGTTCGCTCGAAATTAGCAGGTACAACTAACCTTGAACCAATTACATTAAAGTATAATGGATCTATTCCAGGTAACGGATTAGGTGCATATAACAGCGAGAATATCTTCATTCACGTGAGTGGCGGTGGTCAAGACGGAGTCGGTAAAACAGCTCTTGGCGGTGGCATTTACATTATGAAGGCAAGAGGCAAAGACGGTAAGTTCTATAATGGCTCTGTTGGGAAAGGTTTTGGCTACGGTGCGCAAAAGGGATCCCTTTACGTACAAGGAAATGCAGATGCCCGTGCAGGAATTCGTCTTTCTGGAGCCGATATCATCGTAGGCGGACGCCTACATGAGCCACTACCAACTCATGAACATGGAAACATTGCTGTACATGCCAATATTAAAGGCTTCGCATTTGAGTATATGACCAATGGTCGCGGTCTTGTAATGGGAGATCCAGGTCCATGGATTTGTGCCGGGATGACAGGTGGCGTTATCTACCTTCGCCACCAACCAGAAATGGGATTAACAGACGAAGCCCTTCATAATCGTATTGCAAAAGGTGCAAAGGTAACGATGCAGCCTCTTAGTGAAAAAGGTAAAGCTGGCGTTACGGAAATGCTACTTGATTATATTCGTGTATTAACTGAGCATGAACAATACGAAGAAGTAACTGTTGTTTCTGCCTTGTTAGACGATGTGGCAAGCCACTTCCGTGAGGTTATTCCAACGAAACTACAAGCAGATCCATCTGAATCTACAGAATGATTCTGAATTTAAAAATCCCCCTGCTACTAGTAAGTAGCAGGGGGATTTTTATTTAAGGAGAAACCGATTCTAAATTTTGAATATGATATAAATTATAATAATATCCATGCTTGTTCATCAACTCTTCATGGGTTCCCATTTCTTTAATTTCTCCGTCTTCTATATAAACAATTTTATCAACATGTGTGATAGTTGACAGACGGTGCGCAATAATAATCGTAGTTCGATCTGTTGTTAGCGTTTGAAGTGACTCTTGAATGTACTTTTCATTTTCTAAATCTAGAGCAGATGTTGCTTCATCTAGAATAATCATAGACGGATCTTTCAAGAAAACACGGGCAATAGCAATGCGCTGACGCTGTCCACCTGAGAGCTTCATTCCACGTTCTCCAACTATCGTGTCATATCCATTTGGAAGATCTAAAATGAACTCATGCGCATGTGCTGCTTTTGCTGCTTCAATAATTTCTTCCTCTGAAGCTTCTGGCCGTCCATATAAAATATTGGAACGAATCGTATCACTAAATAATAAATTATCCTGAAGTACAATGCCAATGTGACCTCGTAAGCAAGTTAAATCATAATCCCTTACATCTATATCATCAATTTTAATAGCACCGTCCGTTACATCATAAAAACGCGGAATTAAACTGACGAGCGATGACTTTCCCCCACCGCTTAACCCAACAAGCGCTACCTTCTCACCAGATTGTATAGTGAGATTGATTTGTTGTAACACTTCTGCATCTTTTTCATTATATCGAAATGAAACATCTTCAAAGGAAAGTTTCCCCTCCATCTTATTTCGTACCTTTGCATCTGGTTTATTCTCCACATCATAGGTTTTATCAAAAAGCTCAAATACCCGGTCCATCGATGCAAGCGATTGAGTCAGTGTCGTTGATGAATTAACAAGTCTACGTAGCGGATTATACAAGCTATCCATATACCCTACAAAGGCTACCATCGATCCTAATGAAAGCTGTCCATGAATGACTAAATAAGCGGCAAATCCAATTACGATAAGTGGACCTAAATCCGTTAACGTATTAACGGAAGCAAACGTCTTAGCATTCCAGTTCGTATGCTTCAACGCTCTATTTAAAAATTCTCCATTCTTACCTGCAAACTGCTCTTTTTCATATTCTTCTAAAGCAAAACTACGAGTAACTTGAATTCCTTGAATTCGCTCATGTAAATACCCCTGCATCGTTGCTAGTGCTTGAGAGCGCGCTCGCGTTAATTTACGTAGCCGTGCAAAAAAATACTTTACAGATACCATGAAAATCGGTAAAACGAGCAGTGAAATAAAGGTAAGCTTTCCGTTTAAAGAAAACATAACTCCTATCGCAATTCCTATCGTAGCAATATCTAACCATACATTCATCAAACCGGTAATAACAAAA
>NZ_JBXKMX010000036.1:0-2777 GCF_056992975.1 Ectobacillus sp.
CAATTTTACTATTTTTATAAAAGTAGATAAGAAAGGAGAAAACATTCCTTTCTCTTGCACATAAGGTACTAATATGAATAAATTATGCATGGTCAATTATTTTTATTCTAAGCGAATGGATGAAAAAGAAAGTGAAAAATCAGATGAAATTTGACTGGCTCTGAGTAGGCACAGTGTAACCGGTGCTACTTTAGATAAATAAATAGCTTCCCTACTTAAATTAAAAGGCCCTGATCGTGGAACTTATAGATCATATAGGGGGTAATACCTGTGAATTTTCTAACGAATAAAGAAATAACAGAAAGGTGGAAATAGCAATGCTCAAAATCTCCTTGATTGTTCCTACTTACAACAGGGAAAAGTATCTAATCAAAGCACTGTCCTCTTTCTTGAATCAGAGTCTCTCTCCAGATAAATATGAAATTCTGATTGTGGACAACAATTCGACAGATCAGACTGCTCTTTCAGTGAGAAAAATCATGGAATCCGGGACCGTTCCTTGGAAATACCTGCTAGAGGCTAAGCAAGGGCTCCATTATGCGAGAAACAGGGGTATTCTGGAAGCGAAGGGAGATATCGTGGTTTTTGGGGATGATGATATCATCGCCAGCGACACTTGGCTGGAGGCCGTCATGCAAGAATTCGAGAGGCATCCACAAACTGGAATCTGCGGCGGCAAAATTAAGCCACTGTGGCAAGAAAAGCCTGTAAACTGGGTTTATGATTACGGATCGTCCAAGATTCATCCTGTGTTCGCTTATCTTGATTATGGAGAGGAAAGATTAACACTTCGCAATGAAAATGTGTTCGGTTGCAATTTTGCCATCCAACGCGACTTGGCTATCCAGATTGGCGGAAGCTTTCCTGATACATTTCCCCCTTACTTGAAGCATCTCTCCGGCACAGGAGAAAACGCCATGATTGACAATGCAAGAAAACTCAATTATGAAATCATTTATTTGCCTGAAGCCCTTGTATATCATCATGTAGATTCCTTACGAATGACCATAAACTATTTTATTGATCGTTATGAGCGTTGGGCCGTTGAAGATGTGTTTTCTTTATTTAGAAATAAAGAAAAAAAACAAGCGGCTAAAGAACTAGTACAAATCGCTCTGGACAGATTGTCTCGTCTAGAAAAGGACAGCGCTAATAAATTCAATCCTGAATACTATCAAATTATTAATAAGCGATACGCCTATCAAATGATCGAACAAACTGTACGGGTCCTAATCGATCCATCCCTCTATCATCATATCAACCTGGCCAGTTACTTAGAGCAGGCTTAAAATTTTTTCCCATTTCGTTATACAGAGAAGTTGATTATCTACATATAGTAGGTAATCAACTTCTTTTTTCCTTCATTAGAAATAGTATCAGTATTGTCCATGTTTGATAGCTTTCTTGTACCATTTGACCAATCTAGGGCAAATGCTGTGACGATTGATACATAGAATTCATATTAATACTAAGAAAACAATCTTAAGTATGAAAGTGTCTTTAAATTACTGGAAAGATGTTCTATGAGTACAATTACAGATGGAAGAAGTGATCCTATGAATAATCAGAATATGCCCTTAGTAAGCATCATTACCCCTTCCTTCAACCAAGCAGCTTTTATTGAAGAAACAATCCAAAGCGTATTGATACAAGATTATCCTTACATTGAACATATTGTTGTTGATGGAGGCTCCGTAGATGGTACGCTGGAAATTTTAAAAAAATACAGTCATCTCGGAAATCGATTTCGTTACATTTCCGAACCGGATCGTGGCCAATCCGATGCCATTAATAAAGGCTTAAAAATGGCTAAAGGGGATATTATAGGCTGGTTAAATTCGGATGATACTTATTTGTCAGGAGCTGTTAGTAAGGCGGTAGCTGCTCTGCAGAAACATTCCGAGTGGGCTATGGTGTACGGCAAAGCTTATCATATAGATGAAAACAGTCAAATTATGAACTCTTATCCTGTTCAATCGTTTGACAGAGAAGACTTATTTCACTTTTGTATTATTTGTCAACCTGCTGCATTCGTGCGAAAAAACATATTTACGGCTGTAGGAGGAGTAGATAATGATCTCAATTTTTGTATGGATTATGATCTATGGATCCGTATCTCAAAAGATTATCCCATAGGACATATAGAAGATTACCTGGCTAATTCTAGATTACATTCTGCTTGTAAATCTGTAGCACAGATTACTAAAATCTTGCCGGAAATTATGAAAACAAGCGTTAAACACTTTGGGACAGTTGCTAACGACTGGCTTTATCATTTTCTGCAACACTATTCTCAAATAGGTGTTTTTTGGTATTTAAGTTTGTTCAAAAAATATGATGTTCTCGGTACCACTCCACAAATCTTAGATATGAACGGGTATTCGGATTTATGGGTTCCTCCAAATTTTCGTGTTTCCATTCAAGTTGATCCACAATATCCGCTGCATCTGTTGATGATTAAAGGAATAAATCAGATATCCAGTGATTTGAGTTGTGATGTATCAGTTAATGGACGAGAAGTTCAAAGATATAATATTCCAAGCAGAGAATTTATTCTTAAAATATTAGTTGATTCAAAGATCTCTAATAATGTTATTGAGATCTTTAGCGATAGACATATTGTTCCTGCTGAGCTAGGAATAAATTCCGATACGCGAACCTTAAGCTTTTTGATTGAAGAATTGATACCTTTATCAGTAGAAGAATACAGTTTTTATCAAGAATTTCAAAAAGGGCCTGCATATGCATTAGCGTGGATGCAAAAAAATAGACATCCA
>NZ_JBXKMX010000037.1:0-2374 GCF_056992975.1 Ectobacillus sp.
ACAGATGAAGAGTTAAAACAAGTTGTAGAATTTATATCTCAATATAACAAAAAATAAGGAAACGATTAGCATAAAAAGAGGCTGTGCTTGGTGCGTAATAGTTACCACAGTCTCTTTTTTATGTATAGGTCATGCTATAATGAAGGTAATATTGGAAACTATAGAAAGTAGAGGGAAAGGCAGTGGCATTTCTGTATCACATTTTACGAGATCGCACCATTTTAAAACTTTTATTCATTATCAATCTGTTAGGTACGATTTATGGATATATTTGGTACCGGTATCAGCTTGTAGAAACACCACCGCAATTTTTAATATTTGTACCTGACAGTCCGACCGCAAGTTTATTTTTCGTTATTGTCTTACTGGGATTTTTATTAAATAAAAATTGGGGATTGTTTGAAGCATTAGCAATTGTCACATTATTTAAGTATGGCGTTTGGGCTGTAGCCATGAATTTCCTTCTTCTAATTGTAACAGGAGATTTAGATTGGACAGGATATATGCTGATGATTTCGCATGGTTCGATGGCGCTGGAAGGTCTTTTATTTGCCCCGTTTTATCGCATAAAAAAATGGCATCTAGCAGTAGCTGCAGTATGGACACTGCATGACGTTATCATTGACTATGTCTATCGACAAATGCCGCAGTACGGTGTGTTAGATCTTTACTATCAGCCAATTGGATACGCAACATTCTGGTTAAGCATCCTTTCTATTTTTATTGCATACGCATTATGTATCCGTGAAAAGCATCTATCATTGCCGCTTCGCTAATGAAAATAATAGTCTTTTCTTGTCCCTCCCTTCATACAATGAAGTAGTAGCTTTAGGGGGGTCAGGGATGAAAAAAGTCTTTACCATTGTCATAGGGCTTTTTCTTTTACTCATTCCACTGCAAACCATAGCAAAGGAGTGGAATGAGTGGAATCAATTGGTTGACGAATCACTTCAGCTTGTGAAGCAGGATGAATATGAAAAAGCAAAACAGATGCTATCGTCTGCGACGGGATTTCCTGTAGCTGTCTCATCGCAAGAGCATTCGCGTGTTATTTCATTAGCATACGACAAAGCTTTAGAAGCGATAGATATCGGGAGTAAACAGGATAAGGAAGATAATTTGCTTGCACTAAGGCTAGTTATAGATGCAGAAGGTTCAAATATACAACCGCTCTGGTTAAATCGGCAGGAAACTGTTATTAGTGCTTTTCAGGGAATGGAAGCATCGTTGGCTAAGCAAGATAATACCGAATTTCAATATGCTCTAAATCAATTTTTGCGTCAATTTGATATTATTTATCCAAGTTTAACACTTGATTTGTCTGAGAAACAGCTGCAACAATTAAATAGCGATCTTTCGTATTTAGACCAATCTCGTAATACAATTTTCAAACAAACTGATAGTAAGCAGCGGCTACAGCTCATTCGAGGAGATGTAGAGAGCGTATTTTTGTATCCAAACCGAAAAGATGCGGATTTTTCTCTCGTTTGGATGATGATAATGACAGGCGGCATTATTATTTTCACATTAACGTATGTTGGTTTTCGAAAGTATAAAGGTGAGAAAGAAAAGAAAACACAATTAAAATCAAAGGATAGCTAACGATATGTCATGTTATTTTCTATCATTTTATTTGACAAGAAATGATAGTGAAAATACAATGTATAGTAATACGAACATCATTGGAGGATGGTTATGTTATACCTAGTTTACTTCTTGATAATCTTGATTGTACCATTGATTGCACAAGCGAGAGTTCGAGGGGCTTTTAGAAAATACTCAGAAGTATATTCTACATCAGGAATGACAGGGGCACAGGTTGCCCGTAGAATTTTAGACTCAAACGGTTTGTACGATGTAGCAGTAGAAGAAACACCTGGAACATTATCTGATCACTATGATCCACGTACGAAGACAGTACGATTATCTACGAACAATTACTACGGTCAGTCAGTTGCTGGTACAGCGGTCGCTTCCCATGAAGTTGGACACGCGATTCAAGATGCAAAAAACTACACGTTCATGCGTTTTCGTCACGCACTTGTACCTGTAGCGAATATAGGAAGTAATATGTCATGGGTTTTCATTATGATTGGCCTATTTGCTGGATTAACGAATATGCTATTACTTGGTATCGTTTTGATGGCAGCTGGCGTTCTGTTCCAACTTATTACATTGCCTGTGGAATTTGATGCTTCTAGTAGAGCAATGAAACAAATTTCATCGCTTGGAATTGTTGACCATGATGAAGAAAAGTATGCACGAAAAGTACTAAATGCAGCAGCACTTACGTATGTGGCCGCAGCAGCAGTTGCAGTATCTGAGTTGGTTCGTCTTATTTTAATCTATACAGGGATGCAACGAAACGACTAAT
>NZ_JBXKMX010000038.1:0-24449 GCF_056992975.1 Ectobacillus sp.
GCCGGTGCATTGTCTGGTGGAGAAAAGCAGCGATTAGCGTTAGCTAGACTTTCATTGATGAATCCAACTGTCTATTTACTAGATGAGCCTACTTCCGCTCTCGATGAACAAACAGCGCGCTCAGTCATGCATCAATTTATAGAAGATGCGAAACTACTTCAAAAAACAGTCATTATGATTACACATTCGCCTAAGCTTGTACAGGAAGAGGCCGATGACATAATTGAAATTGACAAAGAGCACCGGGTTACGCGAAAGGAAGTTGTAAGATGAAAGGTATTATTACGCTTCAAATTTGGCAGCTATCAGCCGCATACATCTTTATTTTAATTTTGCTTGGTCTCGTTCGGTGGATGGGGATTGCAAGGGAAAAAGAAATAACAATTGCAACTTTTCGTATGACAATCCAGCTCGTTCTCGTCGCCTATATCTTGACATATGTATTTGATAACAGCAATCCATTCTATACCGTACTTATTATTTCAATCATGCTTGCATTTGCGATTAACAATGCGTGCAAGCGGGTAAAGGTGCCTCTTTCTAAGTCTTTAAAGCAAATTATTGCCCTTTCTATGATTGGCGGGACGCTTGTACCACTTTTATTTTTCATTTTCGTTGTTATTGGCCATTCCCCTTGGTATGAACCGCAATACGTTGTACCAATAGCGGGTATGATTATCGGAAATGCTATGACTGGTGTTTCACTCGGCGTGACTGCTCTTGTAAGCGGTATGCGAGATAATCGTAGTAGAATAGAGGGAGCTCTTATGCTCGGAGCAACTCCAAAACAGGCAGCTAAACAAGTCATAAAACAAGCGTTTGATACCGCAATTTTACCAACGATAAATAGCATGGTAGGAATGGGTATCGTAACGCTCCCTGGGATGATGACGGGACAAATTTTATCAGGCGTTTCACCGCTTATCGCCATACAATACCAAATCGCCATTATGCTTGGTATTACAGGCAGTGTATCGTTCACGGTTATTGCATTAGTCCAAGTAGGCTATCGAACTTTTTTTACAAAACGGGCGCAATTAAAGTAAGAGGCTTGTCTACGCAAGCTTCTTACTGCATATTTCAAGCTACTGTCTACAAATATTTTTCAATCTCTGCATATACATCCTTTAATCTGGGGCTTCCTTCCCCTACGATTGTTTCATTCACCAATACAACCGGATAAAATAAATCCTCGTCAATGACTCGCTGCGCAAAGGTACGTTGTTCTTCATCCTCATGCGGAGCAAAAATATCAATATATTCAAATTGAAAAGAGTTGTTCATATATTTACGACCAATAGCAGCTTGTAGCCATTCAAATGTTTCAATTGAAGATGGCATTCCTACACAGCTTGCACACGTTACTTCCGCTCCGTACACACTAATTTTCATTACATCCATTCCCCTCATATAGTATCCAATATTTTCATATTACAAATAATTAAAAACATAAATGCATTCGTTCGCTTTTTCCCCGTATCCTGATTATAATAAAACTACAGAAAGGAGTCGATATAAATGGATAACGAATCAATACTAAATGAAGTTCAAGAAGTACTAGATAAATTACGCCCATACTTGCTTAGAGATGGCGGGGACGTAGAATTAGTCGATGTAGAAGACGGCATCGTGAAATTACGTCTAATGGGAGCATGCGGTAGCTGCCCAAGCTCTACCATCACCCTAAAAGCAGGTATTGAACGTGCACTACTAGAAGAAATACCCGGAATCGTAGAAGTAGAACAAGTATTCTAAAGAAAAGCGAAACCGGCTTGTTCAGCTCCAGAGGACAGAAGTTCTCCGCACAAAAAGGCACCTTTTGCCTTTATAGGCGAAGGTTCTCCGTCCGGAAGGAGCTAGCCGGTGCAGCTGGATCACAAGAAAAGCGAAACCGGCTTGTTCAGCTCCGGAGGTCGGTGGTTCTTCACCTAAAAAGGCGCTTTTTGCCTTTATAGGTGAAGGTTCTCCGGCCGGAAGGAGCTAGCCGGTGCAGCTAGATCACAAGAAAAGCGAAACCGGCTCGTCCAGCTCCGTAGGGCAGAAGTTCTCCGCACAAAAAGGCGCTTTTTGCCTTTATGGGCGGAGGTTCTCCGGCCGGAAGGAGCTAGCCGGTTTCATTTATTTACGAAACCAATCAATTTCGCGAATGCCTAGTTTTTCAGTAGGTAGACGTACTTGACTATAGAACGTGCTTAAAAATTCTTCCATCCTTTTTGCATCCTCCACAATTGTCTCCAATTGATCAGCATAATGACTTCTTTTTTCTTCAGAACGTGCTAAATAGTATCCTTCCACTGCTTCAAAATAAGGAAGCGGAAATAATAGCCTTGCGTACAGTAGTCTCCATCCAAACGATGAGAGTGGTTGCACGGTCTCATAATCATATATAAACTGAAGGATGGTATCTGGAAACGTTTCTGAGCCTTGTAAAAAGGTGTGACGAATCCACTCGGCTATATCTCTAGTTCCATGATCGTACACCCATTCAGTAGGAATCTTCAATCGTTTCGTGGCAGACCATGTCTCGGATGTGAAACGTTCTTGGCAAATCGTAGCTGCATCAGAGTGCTGCGGCTCGTCGTCAATTTCCGTATCAACAACATATTGAATTGCATTTTCTGCTAAGCCCAAATAATAAGGAAATGAATCAATAAACAATGTTTCAAACGCTGTTTCAGGATGATTGGAGAGCCTACCTTGCCAAAATTTTTCAAGCTGATCCAACCGTTTTTCCCAAAGGGATTTCCATTGTCCGATTCGGCTCAAATGCTCCACCTCACCAGGATATAACCTTCCTCTTTGATGAAGAAGGGCTAATTCCTTGGCCTCTACAGCTTGCTGCCGCTCGGACAATCTTGTCCCTCTTAGTAAGCAATAGGATTCCTTTTGTATGTCGCTCACATAATAGCCTTGCATATTGGGTATAAATGTTACAACAGAGAGGTCTCCCTGTTCAGAAATAAAATCGCTTAGTCTTTTCATCTCTAACAGGTCTTCTTCTTGAAAAGTCCCGATTGGAACGAGAACGTATACTTTATTTCGTATCCAAAAACTTTTATAATTTCCTAATGTAACAAGTTCATTTACTTGCAACTGGTAGTATTCAAATAACTCTTGTATCATATTTTCACCACCCTGCTATTATGTATATGAGCTATATTTTTGCTTCATTAGCCATTTTCCTATTCAAATTGATCGTAGGAATATAACTAGCTTTAAATTTCTCCATAAATTAATAATAAGAAGAAAAGGTGATAGAATGACAACTGGTAATGAAATTGAAGAAAGAGCATTGGAATTACTGCAACAACGCGGGGTAAAAACAGAGGATATTGCAGAGCTCGTATATTTTTTACAGGAAAAGTATCATGAGAATTTAACGATGGAAGAGTGTCGATTCAATGTAAGCCGTGTATTAGCAAAGCGTGAAGTACAAAATGCAATTGTAACTGGTATTCAGCTCGATATGCTAGCTGAAAAGAAGATGTTAGATGAACCATTGCAAAGCATCATAGCACGTGATGAAGGATTGTACGGCATTGATGAAGTCATTGCACTTTCCATCGTAAATGTGTATGGATCAATCGGCTTTACGAACTTTGGCTACGTAGATAAAGTAAAACCAGGCATCTTAAAATATTTAAATGACAAAACGACTGGCTATATCCATACATTTTTAGACGACATCGTTGGCGCCATTGCAGCTGCTGCATCTAGCCGATTAGCACATCACGCGGAAAGTGAAGAAGGATAAAGTGAAACTTCCATCAGTGGTCCCCCACTGATGGTTAGCAAAGGCCAACCCGGGCTTTTACGGGCAGTTTGACCCCCACTTAGTCTTTTTTGATTTTCTACAGCCTTGAAGTGGCCACAAATAGCGGGAGCAACAATGACGCAAAAGGGATACATGCTTTCCTTCTTGCGTCATTTTTCTCTACCTTCATTTTTTCTTATTTTTTCTCATAATAAGAAGATAATATATAAGAATGGGAAACGGGAATTGCACTAAGCCAACAATCCCCCAAAACCATGCATGCAATCCTCTCTTTCTTGCATCTACGAACAAAAAAATTCCTTGCGAAAGCAATATAATCGCTAATAAAGCAATTTGTAATCCGCTCATCTTCCATCCCACCCACTCATCTGTTTGCTATTTTTCTTGTCAAAATATGCTAAGATGGGAAGGAAAACAACGACAACTACTTGCAAGACTATAACAAGCACAACTATTTTTAATAATGCAAAGATAAATCCTGTGAGCAACATTATAGCTGCTACTATGAATACGGATATATCATGTTTCATTTTGACATTTTGCATATGTTCTTGCTCGCTTATTTTTATCAATATGTCTTCAATCGTTACACTCTGTATTGGTATACGGTCAAGTTTTTCCATTTCTATTTGAAAAGAAGTTCGTTCATTCATCAAGTGTTAGCTCCTTTCTTACATATGCGATGCCATAGTGTACACGCGACTTGATTGTCCCACTTTTCTCCATCATCATTTGTGCAATTTCATCGTACGAATACCCGTAGTAATGCTTTAATAGTAAAGCACATCGCACGTCTGGTTTCAGTTTACTAAAGCTTTCCATCGTATCCGACCAACGCTCATTGATAGATTGAAGCTGCCAAGTAAGCTGATGTTTCCCAGCTTGTTGTTGCTGATTTATCCATTCCCTTTCGCGTTTCTTTTTACGCAATAGGTCAAAGTATGTGCGGGTTGCAATCGTAATTAGCCAGGAAGAAAAGGAAGAAGATGCATCGTACTTGGTAATATGGAAGAACCCTTTCATCATCGATTCCTGAATAATATCCTCCGTTGTTTCATGATGTAACGTCAATTTCAATACATACCGATACAAAAACAAGTAATGCATCTGAAAAAGCTCTGCAAATGCATCTTTGTCTTTCTGTTTTGCTCGTTCAATTAACTCCTGTTCAGACATTGCGAGTTCATTAGCTCCCTCCTATAATTGTCGATAAAGATTAACTCCTTTTGTTTTCAGCATATACCATACAATACCATTGGCTACCACTAGAACGAGGAGCAAAACACTAAAAAAGAGCAGAACATTTTGTGGTTGAAAAATCATAAAACAGCCAATAGACAACAAGGCAACACCAAAGCCAAATAAAAGAGAGAGCATGACACTTGCACTTTGTTTTACGACAACTGTCTGGGAATCCCATATAAGTTTTGGATGATACAAATTAATTAAAAGTCCACTACTTGCGATTAATAGTGCATAGAAAGACGGAACTACTAATAGCAAAGTGGAAGAGATAAATGATAAATGAAAGGTTACACCTACAATGATTGTGTCTATTACTAACAATGGGATAATCACAATTAAATTGACTGCAATTTTACTTGTAAATATAGTGAGCGTATCAATTGGTAAAGATTTTGCAATCCAATACGTCTGTCCTTCAATCGAAATGGAACAATTTGTTGTACTACTTAAACAGACTGGTAGTGAAAAAATTGCTATAAGGATAGGAAGCTCCATGTTAGCAACAGATGATACACCCACCACTTGTTTTAAAAGATCTATTCCTACAATGGGAGTCAATATAGTGAAAAAGGTAAGCAGAACCATACCAAACCACGTGTTTAATACGTATATATAAGAACCAAAGTAACTTCGAAGTTCTTTTCTGAATAAGGCATGGAAAACCCCTCTAGTTTTTAGTGCCGTCATTTGATACGTATCTGCTTTATAGGTTTCCGTCATTTGCGCATTAATGGACATAAATCCTTTCGAAAATAGGGCAGTAAATAGCACAAAGGGAACGATGTTTATCCCAACAAATAGTAACAGATTACCTACTTGTAAATTTTGTAAGCCTTGCATAAATAGAACGGATGGAATCAAAATGTATACTGTTTTTTCTATAATAGGCAATAAAGTTGCTTGGGTAGCCGAATTTGCATTTATAAACCAAGAACTTGTAAAAATAGCTAACAATAAACCAAAAGACCCAATTAGTAAAACCATATTGTAGGAGCGAAATTTAGTAGCAATCTTACCTAACAGAAAGGATACGAATGCTCCCATCATCATAGGAAGAAACGGAATAAAAAACGTCATTATGAACGCAAGTACATAAAAGAATAGGTTTGCATTCGTTTCTATGCCGTCAATTACAACAACTGGAATAGCAATCAGTAACGACATGATATAATGCATCAAATACAAAAACAACATTTTACTTAGCAAAATAGCGGTTGGTTTTACTGGCAATGCCAGTAATAAATTAAAATCTTTAAAAGCTAACAAATAGCCAGGCATCATATATAAGCATGAAAAAAATATAGCAATCCAAGAAATAATAACTGCAAAAGCAAGATAATACTGGAACGCACCAATTGAATGCAGGAGCTGTGCAAAGCCATACATATAGCCAAAGGCTATCAGAAGTGCAAATAGCCCCCCCATTATTAAAATAGTGGTTAAGAGCGCAATACGTGCTTTTTCACTTTTTACTTTACTTCTAAAACGTTTATTCAAACCGAGGGATTGGAGCATGTTTGCTTTAAGCAATATCAATAGTTCATCCATGATTCGTCAACTCCAAAAATAGACTTTCTAATGAGCCATTTCCCTTTACTTGTTGTGTTTCACCGCTTGCGATGAGTTGTCCATCTTTAATAATAGCAATTTTATTGCATAGTTTTTCTACTACCTCAAGTACATGAGAAGAGAAAAAAACTGCCGTTCCATTTTTACAGCATTCTTTCATGAGTTGCTTTAACTGAAACGCTGCTTTTGGATCCAATCCTACAAACGGTTCGTCTAATAATAATAATTTAGGTTGGTGAATCAAAGCTGAAATAATGGCCAACTTTTGCTTCATTCCATGCGAATATGCGGACAATAAATCCCCTAAGCGTTCTGTAATCTCAAATAGATTTGCATATTGTTCAATTCGCTTTTCACGTTCGCGTTTAGGAATTTTAAAAATATCAGAAATAAAGTTTAAATATTGAATACCCGTCATATTCTCGTATAAATCCGGATTATCTGGAATATAGGCAGTTACACTTTTGCACGCTATTGGGTCGGATTTTACGGATTTACCATCAATATATATCTCTCCTTCCGAAAATTCGAGTATCCCTGCGATGCATTTCAATGTTGTCGTCTTCCCCGCACCATTTGGTCCTATAAACCCATAAATATCACCTGCTTCTATCGTTAGATGGATATCATGAATCGCCTGCTTACCGCCTTTATATGCTTTGGATAAATGTTTGATTTCAAGCACTGTATTCCCTCCTTTAGTCCCTTTACCAATAGTACGTTTCAAGTGGACAAATCGTTCATTTTAAATGCACTATGTTACAAAACTACTCGTAATATGTCGTGTTCACCATTTTGAACTTTTACATCTTAAAGGATATAACATATACTTATACTTGTTTCTTTTTATACACAAAGAGCGTACACATACGCTTATTCGAAGTAAATAGGGTGAAAAAAGTGTCTAATTCAAAAATATTAAAAGGAACGATGCTTCTTAGCGGAGCAACGATGATTTCCCGCATTCTTGGGTTTATTTACTTCTTTCCGTTTCAACTATTGGTCGGAAAGGAAGGAGTCGCGCTATATTCATATGCCTATTCTTGGTATGGGATTTTACTCAGCTTCTCCACAGCCGGTGTGCCAATTGCCGTTTCAAAATTTGTTTCACGATACAATGCACTTCATGATTACAATACGAGCAAAAAACTCTATCGCTCTAGTTTAAAATTGATGCTACTACTTGGATGTATCGGCTTTGCAATCTTATATTTCGGCGCTCCATTTGTAGCAAAGTTAATTATTCGTTCCACAACACCAGAGCCTGGATTTGTAGAAAATGTAACCTTAACGATGCGCGCACTTAGCTTCGCACTTATTATTGTCCCTGCTATGAGCGTAACTCGCGGGTATTTTCAAGGCTTTCAACATATGAAACCAAGTGCAGTGTCACAGGTAATCGAACAAATTGCCCGCGTACTCTTTATATTAATTGGAAGTTATGTCGTATCGAAACTATGGAAAGGCTCGATTGCTTCTTCCGTTTCTGTTGCAACCTTTGGAGCAACGGTGGGGGCGATTGCTAGTGTGGCCATTTTACTTTACTACTGGAGAAAATATAATGGACTAAAGCCAAAACCAGGTGAGAGAAAAACACGTTCTTCCTATGTTCCATTGCCAAGTATGTATATGGAATTGCTTCGTTACGCGATACCGATTGTATTTGTAGGAATCGCCATTCCTCTTTATACATTAATTGATCAATATACCGTTGCAGATATTTTAAAATCTACGGGCATGCCGCAGGAACAAGCAAATGGAGTATTTGCTTATGTAACAAACTATGCGCAAAAATTAATTATGATTCCGGCTTCGTTAGCAACTGGCTTTTCATTAAGTGTTATACCAGCTATCACTCAATCGCATACGATGGGCGAAACAGAAGAACTAAAGCAACAGATTGCGAAAATTTTTCAAATTCTATTATTATTTACAATTCCAGCTGCCGTTGGATTAGCTTGTATTTCCTATGATGCATTTCGCATTGTGTATGTGAACCCGCAAGTAGCATTAGAAGGTTCTCCGTATCTATTTTCTTATGCACCGTCTGCTGTATTTAGTGCCATATTTACGGTAGCCGCTGCGATATTACAAGGAATTGATTATCAACGGAAAACAATGATGGCATTTTCCATTGGAATTTTGGTAAAACTCATTTCTAATATTCCACTTTTATATCTATTTGGTGGGCACGGTGCAGTAATGGGTACAATTCTTGGTTATGCTGTTTCGGATGTCATTATGGTGTATTGTATTATAAAATATACTCATTTTGAATATATAAAAACCCGGAACGTTATTACTCGAATTTTACTTTATTCTTTGATTATGGCTGCTGTCGTAACGATTGTCCGTCTTCTTCTTACATCGTTTATTCCGGGTCAATCCTATATGAAATCCTTACTTATTGTCATATTCTGCGGGGGTCTAGGTGGAATTTCATTCTTGTGGTTGTCCTTACGCGATACTGTCACATCAAACATACTAGGAGCACAGCTACAGCGTATTCCGATTTTCAAACGTTTCGTCAAAAAATCACAGTAAGAATAAGCCTGTTCAATAGAACAGGCTTATTCTTATCATAATTTTTCTAACCAATCAGTCAACGAATGCACAACATGAGTTGGCTGCGTTTCATAATTTGTTAATTTCTCTACTGTCGTTACGCCCGTATGTACGAGAAGTGTGTCCATGCCCGCCCGAATTCCTGCTAAAATGTCCGTGTCATAATTATCGCCGACCATTACGGTCTCCTCACGCTTCGTTCCAATTACCTTTAATGCTTGGTCCATAATAATGGCTTCTGGCTTTCCAATAAATATCGGATTTACCTGCGTGGAAACGGAGATAACCGATGTTAACGCTCCGTTCCCTGGCAACATGCCATGCTCAGTTGGGAGCGCGATATCGCCGTTTGTAGAAAGGAATGTTGCTCCATTTCGTACAGCTAAACATGCCTTCGTTAGTTTTTCATACGTAATCTCACGGTCAATGCCAATTACCACATAATCAGGATGCTCATCCGTAAACGTAAATCCCTTTTCTATTAAAGCCTCCCGTAATCCTTCCTCACCAATCATATATACAGAAGCCTTCGGTTTACGTTCTATCATATAGTTTGCAGTTGCCATACTTGTAGTAAAGACATGGTCAGGTGTAGCTGGAATATCTAAACTCATTAATTTCTTTGCCACTTGCTCTGGCTTACGCGAAGAATTATTAGTTACAAATAAATAAGGAATGTCCTTCTTCACTAATGCTTTTATAAAGTCACTGGCTTCTTCAATTTTCTCTTCTCCGCGATACATCGTACCATCTAAATCGATTAAATACCCTTTATATGTGTTCATCCTCGTTCTCCTTTTTTAATAGGCTACTATCCTATGATAATCGATTTGAAGGTAGAAAAAAAACGCTTCGACTGAAGCGTTCTTGTTTTGTCACCTTTTCATTATACCCGCTTATGAATTACTAAAAGCAGATACTGGACCTAGTTCTTGTTCTAGGTAGGTACGAATACGAGCAGGATAGGCTTGTATAGATTGTATGTTTTCATTTACAACGGATACAATTTGATCATGGTCTATATTCATATACTCCTGCATTAGCATTTTCCGAAGTTTAATTACTTTTTTCAACTGTTTGCCTTGCTCTTCTAATACAACTTTTTCATCCATCAAAATATCAATAATATCATCATAGCTACCAGGGTCTCGCATAATAAAGCCATCAATCATGCTATTTCCAACATCTAGAATAGAATCTACCATAAGAAGTGCTATGCGTTCTAACGCCAGCTTTTCTATCGGAGTTGTGTATAGCTTAGCGTTGGTAAAAGTAGCGGTTACTTCTTCTAAGCATTGAAGCATGAGCTCAATTCTTTTTCGATCTACGAAGTACATCAAATCACTCCTTACTAGGAATTTAAAGCCTTTTCATACACTATTCCTCTTTATTTTACTTCTTTACCAGAAAAAAATCGACTTCTTTCAATTTTATCTTTTATAACATCTCTGTTATAGTAGTAATGTTGGATTTTTTTCTGAAATTGGAGGAATGTCACCTTGGATCGTGAACTTGCATTAGAAATTGTTCGTGTAACAGAAGCTGCTGCTTTAGCTTCCGCCCAGTGGATGGGACGGGGGAAAAAAATGGAGGCAGATGGTGCCGCTACTTCTGCAATGCGCACTATGTTAGATTCTGTAAATATGAACGGAACAGTCGTCATCGGTGAAGGAGAGCTCGATGAAGCACCGATGTTGTATATTGGAGAAAAGCTTGGAACAACAAATGGACCGGATGTAGATATTGCAGTCGATCCGCTTGAAGGAACGAATATTGTTGCAAAGGGTCGTGCAAATGCAATGACAGTTATTGCGATTGCAGATAAGGGAAACCTATTGCATGCACCTGATATGTATATGGAAAAAATTGCAGTTGGACCGAATTCAGCGGGAAAAATAAACCTGGATGATCCAATTGAAAAAACAATTGAAATCGTTGCTAAGGCAAATAACAAACGAATTCGTGATTTAACCGTTATCGTGCAAGAACGTGAACGTCATGACGAGATAATTGAACGTATACGTAATAAGGGCGCTCGTGTTAAACTATTTAGCGACGGAGACGTTGGAGCTTCCATTGCTACCGCTATTCCTACTACAGGCATTGATTTATTCGTTGGCATCGGCGGTGCTCCTGAAGGGGTTATTTCAGCTGCAGCGTTGAAATGTCTAGGTGGAGAAATGCAAGCACGACTCGTTCCTATGTCAGATGAAGAAGATGCTCGCTGCCGAAAAATGGGTCTAGCTAATCCACGACAATTGCTTAAAATGGAAGATTTAGTGGCTGGTGAAGATGCTATTTTTGCAGCAACCGGAGTATCTGATGGGGAACTTCTTGAAGGGGTTCGGTTCCTTGGCGGAGATTTGGCGGAAACGTATTCCATCGTAATGCGTGCAAAAACAAGAACGGTACGATTCATACGTGCCCATCACCATTTAGATCATAAACCATATTTAAATCTAAACATATAAAGGAGAGGGAGTATGGGAGAACATTTTTTTCTGTATGATGATACAGTTGTAACAAAAACACGTTTTGTTAGTTTTATGGGGGAAAATGTACGACATGATTTAGCTCTTGTCTTCTCAGATCACTACTACAATAAAGTACTTGTCCTTGATATCCAACGCAATAATTTTGCAATTATCGGGCCTGATGATCTAGATGAGCCCGGATATCTCGAAGATGCTTTTAAAGTAGATGAAGAAACAGCAAACGAACTTCGTGAATTCCTTTATCAGGCAGTTATATAAAATAAAGAAGAGACCATCAGATGGTCTCTTCTTTATTTTATTATTTCTTTACTTTTTTCAAAACAAAGTACGAACACCCAAAGTTACAGTACTCATATAAATACTCCGATAAAGTACTAATGCGGGTATCATAAGTTGCGCGCTGATTGCCATCCTCAAAAAATCCACGAAGACGAAGCTGGTTATAACCCCAGTCTCCTACAATATAATCATATTTATTTAAAATGTCTGCATAACGGTTTTTAAACGCTTCTTCATTAAAGGCGCCATGCATTTCCTCAACCACTTCATAAAGTATGTTATTAACAGTCGTGCTTTTCTTCACCTCATGCTTTTCCATCTTACATTATTCCCTTCTAAACAACTTTATCCTAATCCTATCATAAACAGAAGCAACCAACAATTTCTAAATTAAAATAGCATGAGATGACCAATCCTACTTCTAACAAGTTTTCGTCATAACTTTGCTACTCGATTTTTTTCCTTCGTTGCCTCCACTTGTTCATCCGCATGATAGGAAGATCGTACAAGTGGACCTGCCTCGCAATGACTGAATCCTTTGCTAAGCGCTATTTCCTTTAACTGTGCAAATTCAGCAGGTGACCAATACTTTTCCACTGACAAATGCTTTTTCGTTGGTTGTAAATATTGGCCAAGTGTCACGATATCAACGTGATTATCACGCAAATCGTCCATAGCTTCCAAAATTTCTTCCTTTGTTTCACCAAGCCCTATCATAATACTTGATTTAGTAGGAATAGCCGGTTGCATTTCCTTGGCGCGTCTCAAAAATTCAAGGGAACGATCATATTTTGCCCGTGCACGGACTTGATCTGATAACCTGCGTACCGTTTCAATATTATGGTTTAAAATGTCCGGTTTTGCATCCATGAGAATTTGTAGGTTTTCACGAACGCCGCCCATATCAGACGGAAGTACTTCGATGGATGTAAATGGGCTTTTCCGTCGTATAGCCCGGACCGTTTCTGCAAAGATACGCGCCCCTCCATCCTTTAAATCATCGCGGGCTACAGCAGTAATGACGACATGCTTTAGATTCATTTGCAATACGGAATCAGCAACACGCTCTGGCTCTTGTAAATCGAGTTCAGTTGGTAACCCGGTTTTCACTGCACAAAAACGACATGCGCGTGTACAGATATCCCCTAGTATCATAAACGTAGCTGTACGACGCACTGCCCAGCATTCATGTATATTTGGACATTTCGCTTCTTCACATACTGTATGTAATTGTTCCGAGCGCATCATACGCTTTAAATTTTTATAATTGTCATTTGTATTTAATTTAATTTTTAACCACTCTGGCTTACGTATATGTTCATTTGACTGCGTCATTTTATCACCTAATCTTTCTAACGTATAAGTGTTACTAACTATATCATACTAATTATATAGAAAGGAAGATAGTGCATTATAATTTCCATCTATTTACTATGATGAAAACAAGCATATATACCACAATATAAGTAGAGACGCATGCGGAAAGGACTTGATAATGTGCTAAAGAAATTGGTTCTTATTATTTGTATATATATACTTGTTCCCCTTGAAATAGCATACGGTGAAAGTGATAAACAGACTATTTTTAATGAAAGAATGGCTTTATATAAGGAAATGGAAGCCTTATCACTTGTGCCATGGCAATACTTTGCAGCCGTAGATCAATACGAACGTAATGTAAGGGCCGTTCGAAAAGATATTCCGAAAAAGGAAACCGGTGTCATAAGTATTTACTTTAAGCCAGAGATTTGGTCAGGTCTTGGGAATCCAAATGAGCATGACCGAAATCCATTTACGATAGGATTATTTGGTGGTATGGGCCGTGATGGTGACGGCGATGGCTATGCCGATCAAACGAATGATAAAGATGTGCTGTACACGATGGCCACCATTTTGACTCACTTTGGAAGTGATAGAGATCATATGAAGATTATGCTTTGGGAACATTACAAACGCGGAAAAACAGTTGAAATGATTACCCAATATGCAAATTTATATAAGCATTACAACCGATTAGACATCGAAGGGAATGTATTCCCTCTTCCGATTCGCAGTAATCATAGCTACCGTAGCACCTTTGGGGACAAGCGCAGCTTTGGTGGACGCCGCATGCATGAAGGAACAGATATTTTTGCTCCTTACGGCGTACCAGTTCGATCCACATGCTATGGAACCATTGAACTGAAAGGTTGGAATCGTCTTGGAGGATGGCGCGTTGGCATTCGTGATATGCAAAATAATTATCACTATTTTGCTCACTTAGGTGGCTTTTCTAAAGAGTTGCATGTTGGACAAATCGTAGAACCTGGAACCATCATTGGCTATGTAGGTAGCACGGGCTACGGACCACCAGGTACTTCAGGTAAATTCCCGCCGCATCTCCATTATGGACTTTACAAAGATAACGGCGTCTCCGAATGGGCATTTGACCCATATGCACATTTATCTAACTGGGAACGGCAAGAAAGACAGAAGAAGAAGCGTTAGCTTATCCAACTAACAGCACAAATTAGGTGCTGTTTTTTTATATACGTTAAATTTTGCACTAGGGAAAAAAATGTAGCCTCGTAAAATTTTTTAGCACAAATACACAAAAAGTACTTGTATGAAGTAAGCAGTATGACATATGATAAAGATAGAAAAAAATTACTGCGATACGTTCGTAAGAGAGAGTCAAAAGACGCCTTATAGAGAAAACATGCATCCAGTGCAGGCAAAGAGGAGATGAAGTATGGTGAGTGATATTGCAAATAAGCTTTCGCGCGATAGTCAAAAAGCTGTTACAGCTGCGAACGATTCCATGTCCGGAAAACGCAAGGGTCTCGCTGCGCTTCTTCCATTCATCGGTCCCGCATTCATTGCTGCTATTGCGTATATAGATCCAGGAAATTACGCCACGAATATAGCTGGGGGATCACAGTTTGGATATAAATTACTTTGGGTTATCGTCATTGCAAATCTTATGGGGATATTGTTTCAAAATATGTCAGCAAAGCTTGGTATTGCTACCGGAAGAAGCTTGCCAGAGCTTTGTAAAGAGTATTTTCCTACTTGGCTTTCCTATGTAATGTGGATTTTTTCAGAGTTTGCAGCCATGGCAACAGATTTAGCTGAATTTCTAGGAGCTGCCTTAGCATTAAACCTATTGTTTCATATGCCTATGATGGCAGCTGTTATTATAACCGGATTGATTACGTATGCAATTGTCGCATTAGATCGTTTCGGATTTCGTCCGTTAGAAAAAATCATTGCCATATTCGCTCTATCCATCAGTTTATGCTACTTAACCGAGATTGTCCTATCTCATCCATCTGTTTCGCAAGTAGCCTATCATAGCGTCGTCCCTTGGATTGGTGGCAAAGATAGCATCATGATTGCAGTTGGGGTAATCGGTGCTACGGTTATGCCGCACGCCTTGTACCTTCATTCGGGACTAACGCAAAAACGAGTTATTGCGAAAACAGACGTTCAAAAGCTTCGCATCCAAAAATTTAGCACGATTGAAATCTTTATTGCAATGGGATTAGCCGGTCTCGTAAATATATCCATGATGGCAATGTCAGCTGCCGTATTTTATAATTCTGGTCATACATCTGTTGGAAGTATTGAAACTGCGTATCAAACGTTAACCCCTTTGCTTGGTTCTGCTTCTGCAGCTGTGTTTTTAGGTTCATTATTAGCATCAGGCTTATCCAGTTCCGCAGTAGGCACGATGGCTGGTCAGCTCATCATGCAAGGATTTGTTGGGTTTACCATCCCGCTATGGATTCGTCGTGTAGCTACGATGCTACCCGCCTTTATCGTAGTCGCAATGGGATTAGACGCTACGCAAACCCTTGTATTCAGTCAGGTTATTCTAAGTATCGTTTTGCCGATGCCAATTATCGCACTCATCTACTTTGCTAGAAAAAAGGAGTTAATGGGCATATTGGTAAACAAAAACGTAACCACCTACGTTGCCATTCTATGTGCCGCCATCATTGTCTTATTAAATATTGTCCTGCTCTATGAAACGCTGTTTGATTTTGTAGGGTGAACAAAGAAACCGAATCTTTCGCGAAAGGTTCGGTTTCTTTGTTCTATGGTTGCTTGGAATTTGGCATTGGCAGTGCTGGCGATCCTCCGTCTTTACTGCCACTGAAATACGTCGGAACTTCCCCTTGAATCACACGCATTGCAATAGGGACATCGGTAGTAATGACCGTTTCTTTCGATTGAAAAGGAATAATCACTTGCATGGTCACATTCACTTCTAAAGCAATATCTACCATGACATTGTTAATTCCATATGGCTTTACATCCCGTTTTATATTCGTATGTACGTCCCCAATCGTTGTGAAAGACACCGGAATCTTCGGTCCTAAATTCCCAATTAATGCATTATTCGTAATTTGCCCTAGCGGAATTGCAAATACCGCTCCATTTCCCTCTTTTTGCTTCAAGGTAACCATGGTCTGATCATTTAGTCCAAGCTTCTCCATATCCCCTGTTTCTGCTAAACGCAAATATTGTTCAATAGACGCTGTTGTGGAGGAAGAGATACCGTTTACAATCTCTGGATTAAAATCAATCGTTGTCACTCTACCTTGATTATCACGTTCTACTGTCATTAACTTATCAACAGAAAAGCCAGATTGAACTTTATCCTGTACCGCTTTTGTAATAACAACTGTCGCTAATCGCTTTGTCTGCGACTCCGCGTACAGAATAAGTGTTGGCGTAATACTTCGACTAATAATCCAAAGACCTTGCAGCGTTAAACATAAAAAAATAACAAATGAAATGAGTAATACATATCGAAACGGGAGCGGCCCTCGCCGAAATCGTGACGTACGAAATACACGCAAAAAAATCCCCCCTTCTCACTTCATATGTATGCAAGAAGAGGGGACATTATCTAAATCATTTTCATAAGTGCATCTTTTCCAATCATTCCCGCGCAAATGCCATGGCTTTCTGCCTCAAAGGTAACCGATTCTAGCGGTGCATCCAATAGCTCCTCAATCGTCCGAACTCCTACCGCTCTAGCAGCAAGGATTCCACGATCCTTTAATTTATTATTTAATAAAGCTACATCAAGAGCACCGCACATTATATATCCTTTATCGGTCGTAACCGCTAATAGATTTGTCTTTGGTAACTTCACTGTAACTGCAAGAAAGGTATATCCGTTAATACGAATTGGCTCTATACTCATCATGACATGCTCACACTCCTCTTCTCATCCTAAGAATTAGCAACATTTCCCTTTATCTTTATGAAGTAGAAGAGTAGTTTGTTACGATTTTACAGAATGACTCATTTCAATAAGCTTTTCCTTTAATACATCACGTAATAACTCTGGCATATAGTAGTGCTTTTCTTTTGCCGTTAAAAACTCTGGAAATAAATATCCGAACGAAAACATATCAACTGTGCCGATGCTATAAAAACGATCCGATTCTAGCGGTTCTCCGTTAATAAGAACTTCCTGTAGCAGTATTTTGTTACCAGGGATCGTATCGGGTATGATTTCGACACCTTCATAAATCATTTTTCCCATCACCTTGCCTCGAAAGCCGAGTCCCTTTACTTCTAAATGCTCCGTCTGCTCGCGGCGTGCTTTAATGATAACCTCTCGTAATGTCTTTCCGTTTACCACAAGCTTACATGGATTAATCGGATGCGGACAAACGCGGTGAATATCTCCCCTAGTTACAATTCCCTTAGGCAAGGATTCTAACAAAATACCGGCATTGACCATACCAATATCCGCTGTGCACCATTCTTTCAAGGAAGCTGCAAGCAGCTTTGAAAAAGGAGTACCTGCAAACCAATCTACAGCTAAATCTTCCTTTAACTCCACAACTTGTTCATCCATGATTTGTTCACTGATTGTTTGAAGCTGGGCAAGCGAATTACCGTAATCCTTCCAGCCTAGAAGCTGATTGGTTGCCAAAGTACGAGCGTTCTTACGTGTAATTTTCTTCGTATTGCCATCGATACCAATTTGCACATGTCCAACGTATTGACCCCATTTCCCCACGCAGCAAAGTAGTGTACCATGTAGCTCTAATCCTCTTTCAAAGAAATGATGGGTATGGGCTCCTAAAATTATGTCCACGTCATAATGCTCTGCGATATACTCATCTTCATTCCGCCCCAAGTGAGAAAGTAGCACAACAATATCTGCCTTCTCTCGTACCTCAGCAAGAGCCTGTTCTAATGCAAGATGAGGATCCGTTATATTCCAGCCTAAGAGCGAATAAAAAACGGGATACGCCACTGTTACACCGACAAATGCTATCGTTATTCCATTTTGAAGAGTACGCAATTCATAGGGCTTTGCCCATGTAGGGCGCGATCCATCCATGTAAAATAAATTTGCTACAAGTACCGAAAAATGTGCGTCCTCATACAAATGGTCCAAATCATATTTCTTTAGGGTAATCCCTTCATTATTTCCTATCGTAGCAAAATCATATTTTGCTTCATTTAACAGCTGTACATTTGCTTTCCCTGCAGTCGCTTCCGAAATAACATGAGAGCGATCCACATGGTCCCCTATATCAAGCGTAAACACTTCTTCCCCCATATTTATAAGTCGCTCTTTTTCCTGACGTATAAATTGAGAGATTGGTTTCCAATTTTCAAAGTGGCTATGTAAATCATTCGTATGATACAGATGTATCATAACCTCTTGGTCGTTATTCAGAAAAACCACTCCCCTCACTCAAGAGTTTACCATATAGCTTGTACGCTATAAGGCTTCTATTACTTTATGAACAATCCTTGCTAATTATTATACGTATATAAATAGTCCTTCCTTATTATTATACAAAGATGGGTTCGCTTCTGAAAGCAAACCCTCCCATAGATTTATAAAGGGAACATTTTAATAAGTGTATTTATGTTTTTCAATTAAAAAATAGAACCTCAATAAAGAAGGATATAGTAATCACTAATGTAAATATTGTTTTTTTTGTTAAATTTTATATTTATTAGTTCAAATACTGAAATACAGTGCTGTATATTTTATATAAATAAGTTTCTCTTAGAATAGGCTTTAATCACTAACATAGATTATGAAACTTATATTTTAAGTATCTATGTTTATGTCGATGTTAGTTTTAGTGCTGAAGGTAACTATTTAAAGGAAAAGTAGGGGGAACCATATGTTTAGTAAAAGTAATAAGGTTCTCTTGCCTATGGAATGGCTCAGATTCTGTTGATCCAGATTATTCAAATTGGTACTGGACAAAAATCGAAATTAACAAAGCAGATGATTGAAATTTTAGCAATCCCTATAGCAATTATATCCCAATAAACTATACAGCGGTCATAGCCCATGAAATAGGTCCTTGCTTTTGGACTTGCACACAGTAGTAATAATAACACGCTAATGTATCCGTATGTGAGTGAATTTTGCGGTTATAACGGAATCTACATGCCAACTCAAGATGAAGTTGAAGGGGTACACATTATATTAAAAGGGAGGGAATTCTTTTGAAAAGTAAAAAAAGATTAATTTTTATCGTTTCAGCTGTAGCAATTGTTACAGGTATAATGATTGGTGCAAATTATATTAAGCCAACTCCAAATACTGTGGTGACTAATACGGCAACGACAACTCCTACGCTACAGTTCACTGATTTGTATTCAAAGGAGACAGATGATCCGCTTGTCTCATCCGAAGCAGTTGTTATCGGATTGCAATCGAATGTAAAAGAGATGTATGCAGCTTCCGATATCGTTGCGGAAGTAATCGTGAAAAGTCAGCAGGTATTGCCGATATCTGATACATCTGTTAAAACGTTGTCTGACGTGACGATCATAAAGACTTTTAAAAATGATCCGAATGTAACATCCGTAACGGTGTCGGAAGTTGGCGGTCCATATGACCTTTCCAAGGTTCCAGATAAATATAAACAAAAACCCGGCTCGGCTGATCAACGAACTTCTGGGATTGTAGAACAAACATTAGAAGGTTCTCCAACGATGAAAAATGGAAACACCTACGTCGTTTTCTTAAAAAAAGTTAAGGACAAAGATCTATATAATCTTACCGGCACGTTTCAAGGAAAAATTAAATTGGATACAAATAAAAATATAGGCGTAGCAACTGTTGATGAAAAAAAGTTTAATGAGCAATCTTTCTTTTTACAAAAAGAGTTTGCAGGGAAAAGTAAAAAAGATATTGAACAAACCATTCTATCTTTAAAATAGGCTCTGTTAAAGCTTATTTTTGATTTAACTAGGTTGATTGGAGCGGAAGGTGCGAGACTCCTGCGGGAAAAACGGGTTAAGGGAGACCCCGCAGGCGCATAGCGCCGAGGAGGCTTCCGACCCGCCCGCGGAAAGCTCGCACCTGGAGCGGAAATCAACAGGCAAGTTTAACAGAGCCTTAAAATAAGAAATTTCGTTAACGCGAACTTCCATAATAAAGCCGGCTCCTAAAGGAACCGGCCATTTTTCATTTCCATGATCCGAAATCGTGCTTACCCAATAGAACCTTCCATCTCGAACTTGATAAGACGGTTCATTTCAACTGCGTATTCCATTGGAAGTTCGCGTGTGAATGGTTCGATGAAGCCCATTACGATCATTTCTGTTGCTTCTTGTTCAGAAATACCACGGCTCATTAAATAAAATAATTGCTCTTCTGATACTTTAGATACTTTTGCTTCGTGTTCAAGCGAAATATTATCGTTTAAAATTTCGTTGTATGGAACAGTATCCGAAGTAGATTGATTATCCATAATTAACGTATCACATTCAACATTTGAACGAGAATTCGTTGCTTTGCGACCAAAGTGAACAATACCGCGGTATGTTACTTTTCCGCCATGCTTCGAAATCGATTTTGAAACGATCGTAGAGGATGTATTTGGTGCAAGATGAATCATTTTTGCTCCTGCATCTTGGTGCTGTCCTTTACCAGCGATCGCAATTGATAATGTTAAACCACGTGCGCCTTCGCCTTTTAAAATAACAGCTGGATATTTCATCGTTAATTTCGAACCGATATTTCCGTCAATCCATTCCATCGTTGCATTTTCATCGCATGTTGCACGCTTTGTAACGAGGTTAAATACGTTATTAGCCCAGTTTTGAATCGTTGTATAGCGGCAGTATGCATTCTTCTTAATATTAATCTCAACAACGGCACTGTGTAGAGAATTTGTAGTATAAACAGGTGCTGTACAACCTTCTACATAGTGAACATGTGCGCCTTCGTCAACAACAATCAATGTACGTTCAAATTGACCCATATTTTCAGAGTTAATACGGAAGTATGCTTGCAGAGGTGTATCAACCTTTACTCCCTTTGGAACGTAGATGAAAGAACCACCAGACCACACTGCAGAGTTTAAAGCAGCAAATTTATTATCAGTAGGCGGAATCGTTTTTCCGAAATGCTCACGGAAAATATCTTCATTTTCTTTCAATGCACTGTCTGTATCTTTAAATACAATACCAAGTGCTTCTAAATCTTCTTTCATGTTATGATAAACAACTTCTGATTCGTACTGTGCAGAAACACCGGCCAAATATTTTTGCTCTGCTTCCGGAATACCTAGCTTATCAAAAGTTGATTTGATTTCATCTGGTACTTCATCCCAAGACTTCTCGGATTTTTCAGACGGCTTTACATAATACGTAATTTCATCAAAATTTAGTTCAGATAAATCGCCGCCCCATTGAGGCATAGGAAGCTTATAGAATGTATCTAAAGCTTTTAAGCGAAAGTCTAGCATCCACTTAGGTTCCTCTTTCATTCGAGAAATTTCTTCTACGATTTCTTTCGTAAGACCTCGTTTAGAACGGAAAATTGATACGTCCTTATCTCTAAAACCATATTTATAATCGCCAATATCAGGCATTTGTTTAGCCATGTCTTATCCCTCCTTACGAATTTTAATGATGCTCGTGCAATCCTTTTTCCATTGCTTTCCAAGCGAGCGTCGCACACTTAATTCGTGCTGGAAATTTCGAAACACCTTGCAACGCTTCAATATCATCTAAATCTATCGTTTCATCATATTCTTTGCCTAACATCATATCAGAAAATACGGTAGCCAAATGCAAAGCATCTTCTACTTTCTTACCTTTAATAGCTTCTGTCATCATCGATGCAGATGACATCGAAATTGAGCAGCCTTCGCCCTCAAACTTCGCATCTGCTATGACGCCATTTTCTACTTTCATTGTCAACTGAATGCGATCACCGCACGTCGGATTATTCATATTAACAACAAGTGCATCATCTTCTAATATCCCACGGTTGCGTGGTTTTTTATAATGGTCCATGATAACTTGTCGGTATAATGTGTCAAGGTTATTAAAAGACATTTGTGAAATACTCCTTTGTTTTAACTAGTGATTCAACAAATGTGTCGATCTCTTCCTTCGTATTGTATAAATAGAAGCTTGCACGAGCAGTTGCCGAAACATGAAGCCATTTCATTAACGGCTGTGCACAGTGGTGACCGGCACGAATTGCAACGCCTTCCATATCAAGTACCGTTGCTACATCGTGTGGATGTACGTCTTCGATATTAAATGTAACGAGACCAGAACGATGAGTCGGTCCATAGACCGTAAGTCCATCTACTTCTTTCAAACGATTTAAAGCATATTGCGCCATTTCATGCTCATGCTTTTCAATGTTATCCATCCCGATTTGCTGTAGGAAATCGATGGCCGCGCCAAGTCCAATTGCACCGCCAATAATCGGGGTACCTGCTTCGAACTTCCAAGGAAGCTCTTTCCACGTTGATTCATACAAACCAACGAAATCAATCATGTCACCGCCAAATTCAGCTGGTTCCATATTTTCTAAAATGGCCTTCTTTCCATACATAACGCCTACACCAGTAGGCCCGCACATTTTATGGCTGGAGAAGGAGTAGAAGTCGCAATCCAAATCCTGCACATCTATTTTCATATGCGGCGTACTTTGTGCACCGTCAACGACCATCACTGCACCGTTTTTATGAGCGATTGCAGCAAGTTCTTTAATCGGGTTAATCGTAGCAAGTACATTAGAAACATGTGCAATCGATACAATCTTCGTATTTGGTGTAATCGTTTTTTCTGCATCTTCAAGGGAGATTGTTCCATCTTCTTGAAGCGGAATATATTTTAACGTAGCGCCTTTTTTCTTTGCTACTTGTTGCCAAGGAATAATATTTGCATGGTGCTCCATATACGAAATGACGATTTCATCGCCTTCGCTGACATTGTCCATCCCATAGCTACTTGCGATCATATTCAAGGAAGTTGTCGTTCCGCGAGTGAATACAACCTCTTCAATGGAGCTTGCATTGATAAAGTTTTTTACCTTCTCACGCGCTCCTTCGTAAGCATCCGTAGCTTTTGTTCCAAGCGTATGGACGCCGCGGTGCACGTTAGAATTGTACTCTTTATAGTATGTGCTAAGTGCTTCAATGACTTGGATTGGCTTTTGCGACGTTGCTGCATTATCTAAATAAACAAGCTTGTGTCCATTTACTTGTTGATCTAAAATCGGAAACTGCTTACGTATTGCTTGAACATCCATTAGCGAACTTTCCCTTCTATAACCTCACTGAGCTGCGCCTTCACGCCTTCGATAGGAAATTCATTAACGACTGGAGCAAGGAAGCCATGAATAATCAGGCGTTCTGCCTCTTTCTTATGAATACCTCGGCTCATGAGATAGTATAATTGAGTAGGATCTACGCGGCCAACAGACGCTGCATGTCCTGCCATAACATCATCTTCATCAATTAAAAGCATCGGATTGGCATCGCCGCGTGCTTTCTCATCAAACATAAGAATACGAGACGCTTGCTCCGCGTTTGCTTTCGATGCACCGTGTTCAATTTTCCCAATTCCATTAAAAATAGCAGATGCGCTATCCTTTTGCACGCCGTGCTTTAAGATGTACCCTTCGGAATTCTTACCGTAATGGACAATCTTCGTCGTAAAGTTTTGAATTTGTTCCCCGCGGCCAATTGTAACCATTTTTGAATCAGCAAACGATCCATCTCCGCGTAATGACGTTACGTTTTCAGAAATCGTATTGCCATCATTCATTAAGCCAAGCGCCCATTCTAGTCTTGCATCACGTCCGGCAACCCCGCTACGATTTACATAAGTTGTGATTCCCTTTGCAAGCAAATCTACAGCACCAAATTTAACCTGAGCACCTTCGTTTAAAATCACTTCTGCTACTATACTAGCAACGCCCGCTACCGTTTCATTTGCTACATAGTTTTCTACATACGTGAACGAACTATTCGTATCTCCAACAACGAGGACATGGTTGTATACGTTTGCCCCTTCGCCGTCAATCACGTATATAGCATGAAGTGGAGTTTCTAGGACAACATTTTTCGGAACGTAGATGAATGCTCCCCCGTTTATAAGGGCTGCATGAAGAGCAGTTAGACGATTTGCATCAACTTTCACTGCATCCTTCATCAAATATTTTTGCAACAGTTCCCCATGCTCACTTGCTGCTGTAAGAATATCTGTAAAGATGACGCCTTTTTCCT
>NZ_JBXKMX010000039.1:0-20619 GCF_056992975.1 Ectobacillus sp.
TAGATTTGTATAATCAAAATGCAATTGTGGCCGAGCCTGCTGGTGCTCTTCCAGTTGCAGCTTTAGATTTTTACCGGGAGCAAATCCGTGGTAAAAATGTTGTTTGCGTCATTAGCGGAGGAAATAATGATATAGACCGGATGCAGGAAATGAAAGAGCGTTCTCTTCTATATGAAGGATTGAAACACTATTTTATTATCAATTTTCCGCAGCGTCCACGTGCACTTCGTGAGTTTTTAGATAATGTTCTGGGACCTAACGATGATATTACACGTTTTGAGTACACGAAAAAGAGCAACAAAGATAATGGACCTGCACTTGTTGGAATTGAACTTCATTCGAAGGAAGATTTCGAACCGCTCATTCGTCGTATGGAAGAGCAAGGCGTCCGATATATGGAATTTACGCAAAACCCAACACTTTTTAGTTTATTAATTTAGTTTGTAAGCAGAGGAAAAAGATAGGAGCGCGCCCTATGTCTGAGGAAAAAGGCTTAGTTGAAACGGAAGTAAAGGAATTAAAGGAGACAATAGTGAAACTAGAGGAAACTGTAAATCTCCTTCAAAAGGAAATTTGGGAAATGCGATATGAAAAACAAAAATTCCAATGGTCTCCTGCTTTACTGAAGCAAATCTTTGGATTTATATTAGGGGCAATTGTGTTAATCGGAATCTTTTGGAAAAAATGAGCTTACGGCTTTTGTCGCAAGCTTGTTTTTTTATCATTATAGGCAAGAAAACTCCCACCTCAAGGAATGGGAAGGGCGTAGCCCAATGAGTAGGAGGGGGATGAATCACCTTCGGACAAGAGATGACTTACTGCCATCTGAATTGTTCGACCGTTCGAGAGTGCTACCTGCTTGATTTTCCCCTGTGATCCTATGAGTTGCAACTACTACTAGACTTTCTTTTGAAAAATGAACTAAACGAGAACGTATGTTTGCTTTCTTCCTTTGTTCATGGTAAAATAAGAGTAGTAATAAATAGGGAGGTGGAAACGTATGGTAGTGAACAAAGCCTATAAGTTTCGTATCTATCCAAATCAGAAACAAATGGAGTTGATCCATAAAACAATAGGTTGTGCCAGGTTTGTATTCAATTTCTTTCTTGGAAAACAAAAAGAAAAAGATGCTTATTGGAACATCGTTGAAGAAATGAAGCAGAAGGGTCAACTTTCATCTAATAATTGGAAGGGTAAATACTTTAATAAATACGACACAGTTACATTACTTCCTGAATTAAAGAAACAGTATCCTTTTTTGAAAGAAGTAGATAGCATTGCTTTGCAAAAATCTGTTGAAAATCTAAGTGATTCCTATCATCGCTATTATAAAAAAAAGAATAAGCAACCACGGTTTAAATCAAAAAAGAACCCCCTCCAGTCTTACACCACAAAGTATACAAATGGAAATATAGCTGTACTAGATCACCACATCAAATTGCCTAAACTTGGACTCGTTCGCTTTGCGAAAAGTCGCGAAGTTCAGGGCCGAATTATAAGTGTAACGATTAGACGGAATCCTACGGGTAAATATTTTGTTTCTTTCGCAACGGAAACGGAAATAGTAGCATTACCGAAAACAAATTCGTCTGTAGGAGTAGACGTTGGATTAAAAGATTTTGCGATTCTCTCAAACGGGAAAATCTATTCGAATCCGAAGTTTTTCCGCAGCTTAGAGAGCAAGTTGGCCCAAGCACAGCGCATTATGAGTAGACGAACAATAGGAGGTTCCAATTGGTATAAAGCGAAAATCAAAGTAGCACGCATTCATGAAAAGATTGCAAATGCACGAAAAGATTACTTAGATAAAATCTCCACCGAGATTGTCAAAAGCCACGACATAATCGGTATGGAAGATTTGTCGGTATCTAACATGTTAAAGAATCACAATCTTTCTAAAGCCATCAGCGAAGTGTCTTGGTCACAATTCAAAAGGATGCTGGAGTACAAAGCGAAATGGTACGGAAAAAAAGTAGTGACCGTAGCAAAAAAATTTCCTTCTAGTCAACTCTGTTCGGGTTGTGGCTATAAAAATAAAGACGTTAAAAATCTGGGATTACGTGAATGGGAATGCCCAGCGTGCCATACCCATCACCAAAGAGATGTTAATGCAGGTATCAATCTTAAAAAGGAAGCGATAAGACTTCTAACCGTTGGAATGACGGGGATAGCCTAATCCAAAACTGGTGGATACACTGGTGTTCTTAGGAATCTCCCACTTCAAACAACCCGGAAGGGTGTTAAGTGGTGAGTAGTTCAAAGGAAATAGCGGATATACAAGTATACATTAGATAGTAAGAGTGCCACGATTGTAAGCGGCAGCCCAATTTTTAAATAGTCTATAAAGCCAAAGGGATGTCCTTCACGGTTTGCTATGCCAGCTACTACTACATTTGCGGATGCACCGATGATAGTTCCGTTTCCTCCTAGACAAGCACCAAGAGAAAGAGCCCACCATAATACTTCCATTTGCGGTGAATCAGGTTGCAGGCCAAGTCCAACTGCAAAGTTTTGAATGAGCGGAATCATAGTTGCCACAAATGGAATATTATCAATGATTGCTGATGCCATCCCTGATCCCCACAGTATAAATGTTGCGGCAGTGCTTATATTCCCACCTGTCATAGTAATCATCTTTTGCGCGAGCATGCTCACGAGGCCAATATCAACGAGTCCGCCAACGAGAATAAATAAACCAGCAAAGAAGAAAATAGTTGTCCATTCGATTTGGGAAAGAATATCTTCAACTTCATGTTGTTTTAAAGCAATAGCCATTAAAATAGTAGCTCCTAAAAGCGCAATAATAGCTGCATCAACATGAATAGTGCTATGCAGGATAAACCCAATAATGGTTCCGCCGAGGACAGTTAGAGATTGAATGAGTAGCTTACGGTCCTTAATATAATCACGTTCCTGTAATGACATCAGTTTTTCAATTAGATGGTCAGAAGTGCGAATGCTTCGATAATAAATGATGTAAAGTAATACAAGGCTTACAAGTCCTATTACGATGATGATTGGGGTTAGGTTAAATAGAAAAGAATTAAAATCTAAGTGTTTGTTAGCTGATCCAATCATAATATTGGGCGGATCGCCAATTAATGTCGCGGTACCACCGATATTTGAAAATAAGATTTCTGAAATAAAAAAAGGCATGGGACTAATTTCCAGGATTCGCGTAACAGAAAGAGTAACCGGAACGATAAGTAGCACCGTTGTCACATTATCTAAAAATGCAGAGCCTACAGCAGTTAGTAAAGATAAAATGATTAAAATCCAAATGGGTTGTCCTTTTGCTTTTTTTGCTGCGTAAATGGAAAGAAATTCGAACACACCCGATTTACTCGTAATATTAACAAGTATCATCATGCCAAGTAAAAGTGTGATGGTTTCCCATTGAATATGGGTTGTAAATGCCACCTTCGTTTCTACAATCCCAAAGACAATCATGAGCGACCCGCCCAAAAGAGCAATAACTGCTCGGTTCATCTTCTCCAAAATAAGAATAGCATATGTAAGTAAAAAAATTGCAATGGCACTGTAATATTGTATATTGCTAATATGGCTGCTTGCCTGTTCCATTGAATGCACCGTCCTCTAGTATATAAAAATCAAACCATACCATTCATTTCATTGTAGCAAATTCTAGTTTATAAGAAAATGCTAATAAAATTTCAATTACCGTAATAGTAGTACGAATATATTGCCTAAAGACGGAAAATATGTAAAGCTAGTATAATGAAAGAAATAGAATTGTCTAGATTCACGGTGAAGGAGGGTTTGAAAAGTGGAGCGTATTTTAGATAAGAACGTGTTGCAAAAAGAGATTGAATCGTTCGCAAATAGAGACGTGTATCTTCATTTAGAAACTACGAACGGAGCATACGCCACGCATGTAAATGAAAAAACAATGACAGTAGGTGTATTCATTCGAAATACCCGCATCCAGTTTGAAAGAGGATCGATTGCAGGTGAAGATCCGTACCGAGTTGGGTTGAAGATGGAGCAGGGCTGGGTATATGCTCAAGGGTTGACTCATTGGGAGAAAGACGAAAAAGGAAGACTTCTTCTTGCTGGTCATAATGAGAAAGGGCAGCTTGCGGTAGCGTTTGAGCTAAGTAAAACACCGTTTTAAGGAGGTAGAACAATGGAAAGACATATATTAGTTTCACTCCCCCATCCAGATGATGAAGCATTTGGTGCAGGAGGCACGATTTCACAGTTTGCAAAATTGGGAGTTCCGGTAACCTATGCATGTGGAACATTAGGACAAATGGGGCGTAATATGGGAGTGCAAGTGTTTGCAAACCGAGAAACAATGCCAGAAATTCGAAAGAAGGAATTACAAGAGGCATGCTTGCATATGGGAATTCAAGATCTTCGTATGCTTGGCTTCCATGACAAGATGCTAGAATTCGAGGATGTAGAATTCGTAGCGGATAAAATTGAAGAAGTAATTCGCGAAGTTCAGCCATCCCTTGTTATTACGTTTTATCCAGGACATGGCGTTCATCCTGACCATGATGCATATGGACGTGCCACGGTAACAGCAGTTGCACGGTTACCAAAGGAAATGCGTCCTACGATATATGCGATGGCTATTACAAAAAATCGTGTGGAAGCGTTAGGTGAACCCGACATTACCAATGATATACAAGATGTCTTTGAGAACAAACTGGCTGCACTTCACGCTCACCGTTCACAGACAGAGGCAATGCTCGAAGAAATTGATAAAAAAATAAAAGAGAAGGATTCAAAAACTCTGAATTGGTTACGATTTGAAAAGTTTTGGATCTATTCTGTATAGAAAAAAGCCGGGGGTGATGTGACCCTATAAAGTTGGACTCGTATATCCTACTTAGGGGGACATCAGTTTCGGCTTTTTTGTTCTAGCCAATATAATGTTGAATTGTCCCGTGAACTTCAAGGATGATAACCTCATAACGATTTCTTAGGAGTTTCATTCACCAAGCCCTCCCCTTATGATAATAACCTTTTTTTCGTGCAAAACCTCCTTATATATTTGAAGAACTCTGACTAAACTAATAACGAAAGAACAATCCTTTTTAGGGTAGGAGGATGGAACTACCCTTTTGTAATACAAAAAAGTGTAAAATTTACAAAAATAAAAAAATGTAAAAACACATTTTGTAAGAAAAAATGGTTTTTATATAAGAGTAATGAAATGGTTTTTTTAATTGTTTTTGATATAATATGAAGTAATGATTTTTTTAATTGTTATTTTAAAAGCACTAAAAAATGAAATAGGGAGCAATTGGATTATTAAACGTTTTTGTTCATCACCCGATACTTAGAAGTAGAACTGACTATTAAAATGAAACCATAGTAAATAAAATATTTTTAAGATTGCGATGATCAAAACGATTCTACGTTTTTTACTCCTTGAATAATAAAAAATTTGCACAATCGTAATATATCGGAATATTAGTTTACAAAAAATGAAAAATGTAAATATACATTATTGTGTTTTTGTTAAAAATATTCTACGATGGAGTGAGAATAATGGAAATGTCTTTAGCTGTATACTATAAAATGCAAGATTTAATGAACAACGCTTTACGTGTTAAAGACGTTACATTGCTTGAAATACAAACACAATTTGTTCTCATGAATACAATACTTGCGATTCCTGTATGGTTTTCTCAAACAGTTTTATTTGCAAGGGTTACAGGTTTGAAGATGAAGGAAAGTCCTTCTTTTCTGTTCTCAGAAACTAATGTTCGCATGGTGAGAAAATTATTAGATACATTAAAAGATGGCATGCGAGTAAATCATGATTTTGCTCACTTTAAGTTGGATTTTGATTTGTGGTTTTTTGAAATAACAGCTAGCGGTAGGATCGATTATGTATATGATAAGACGCAAATTGTCTCGGCAGATCACGCATCTCGAATTCTTCAAGTGAGCAAGCCTACTATTTATAATTATATAAATAGGGGTATGGAGTATGTCGAGGTAAATGGAAATAAGAAAATTCCATTGTACGTTTTACAATTATGGTCAGAATCGGGACTAACTCTTAAACTGCAACAATTGGCTCAGCAAAAAAAAGATAGAATACAATCAATTAAGTATTAGTTAGAATACAATGCAGTAGATAAATTACAGATTTATTGTTTTCTTTATTACTTCTGTATTATTCATCATGAACTCGTCCTTACCTAGTAAACAACAAATACATATCTTTCGTACAACTATATAATAAGCATATAAGGAGAATTTCGTTATGCTGAACATAGTGCAAAAATTGAATGGGGCCAAATTCATAGATTTAATTGAGAACTATTCAAACCAAACCTTATCATCGATTATTATTACAGATCCGAATCAAATGGATAACCCAATTGTATATGTAAATGAATATTTTACGTTACATACAGGATATAGACTAGAAGAAGTGTTAGGTAAAAATTGCCGTTTTATGAATGGTGCTTTAACCAATAAAGATGATTTGAATAAAGTTAAGGAAGCTATTCAAAATAAGCAGTCGATTCATATAGAACTTATGAATTATAAGAAAACGGGAGAACACTTCTGGAATACTATTTATATAAGTCCTATATTTGATGTTGATGGTAACCTGATCTATTTTATTAGCATACAGCAAGATGTTACATCTTATAAACAATCTGAGCATATGTTAATGGCTTTAAATAAAACGTTGCAAACCATTTATGAGGGAAAAAATCTTCAAGTTGTTTTGACAAATATATGCGAATTAGTAGAGAAAACGTTTAACTATGATGCAAAATGTTCCATATTACTAGTTGATAAACAGCAAACCCATTTACATGTCGGAGCGGCGCCTAGCTTACCTGCAGATTACGTGGAAAAAATGAAAAAAGTAGTAATTGGACCTAATGAGGGATCATGTGGGACGGCTGCTTATAATAAAAAGCAGATTTTAGTTGATGATATTCAAACGAATCCATTGTGGGATAAGTACCGGATTTATGCTGAAAAGTATAATCTTCGTGCTTGTTGGTCTTTTCCTATTTTTAATCGGAATAAAAGTGAAGTACTTGGTACGTTTGCTATTTATTTTCATTACACGAGAAAGCCGGAGTCATTTGATTTAGAATTGATTGAAAAGGCGATTCAAGTGGCAACCATTGCGATAGAGTATATCACTTCTCATAAGCGAATTACTAAATTAGCATATTTTGACACGGTAACAGGCTTTATGAATCAGAATTTATTATTTCAAACCATGGATGATATGTTACGACCATCAGAAAGAAAAATACAGAAAAGCGCTGTTCTTTTCCTTGATTTAGCTCGGTTTAAGTTAATCGTTGATAAGTATGGACACGCTGTTGCAGAGTCAGTCATCCAAAAGTTTGCAAAACGATTGGAACTAGCATTAGGGGATACGATTCCTATACAAATTGCACGATACGCTGCTGATGAGTTTGTTTTTCTATTTTCTTTTGAGGAAAAATCAAAGGTAGAGCAGATTGCAAAGGCTGTATTAGAGGTCGCGAAACAGCCAATTATCCATAATGATGATGAACTATATTTAGCCCCGTCAATTGGAATAAGTCTTTATCCTTCAGATGCATCTAATTCGGATAGCTTAATTCAATATGCTGATATAGCAATGAGAAGAGCAAAGCAACAGGGAATTCATCTTTATGAATTTTTTGCTGAGCAAATGGAATTAGATAATAATAATGACTTAGGATTATTAAACGATTTACATAAAGCTCTTGAAAATGAAGAATTTATTTTGCACTATCAGCCTCAAGTCGATAGTAAATCAAGGAAAATTATTGGAGTGGAATGTTTAGTTCGTTGGAATCACAATAAGCAAGGTCTTATTCCTCCTAATAGGTTTATCCCGTTGTTAGAGGAAACCGGTCTCATTTTTGCAATGGATGAATATATTTTACGCAAGGCTTGTATACAAAATAAAAAATGGCAAGATGAAGGTCTTTCGAAAATACCTATGTCAATCAATGTGTCCAGCAAACAGTTTTTACATAAAAATTTTGTGGAAACAGTAGATAATATTATACGAGAAACGGAAATTGAACCACAATATATAACAATTGAAATTACCGAAAATATCGCCTTAAATCATAATGAATATGTGAGCCAAGTCATTCGTGAATTAAAAGAAACGGGTGTCTCCGTTGCTATTGATGACTTTGGCACTGGATATTCCTCCCTTAGTTATTTACAAGACTATAATGTTGATATTTTAAAAATCGATCGATCGTTTACATGGCGCATTGGTAATAATAGCAATAGTGAAAATATAACAGAAGCGATTATATTTATTGCTAAAAAGCTTGGGCTTGCAATTATTGTAGAAGGAGTAGAAACGGACGAGCAATTAGAATTTTTAAATTTTCATGAATGCTGGAATATTCAAGGCTTTTTATTCGGAAAACCTATGGACGAAGAACAATTTTCAAAACAATTGCAGTTACAAAATGTTAAGTTATAAAATAATGTACCTAGAAAACACAATGGGGATGGTAGAAAAAAGATGCAGGTTATTCTGCATCTTTTTCTGTAATCGCACATAGTGTTGCGTTTGTTACTTTAACTAAATCCTTACCGTTTATAAATATTTGTAATCCGCGTTTACCTGCGCTAATGCTAATAGGATTTAAAGCTTCTGCTGTTTGATCAATGTAGAGAGGATAATTTTTCTTTACCCCTAACGGAGATACCCCGCCCCGAATATAGCCAGTAAGTGCTTGAATTTCTTTTACGTGAACCATTTCAACTTTCTTATTCCCACTTGCTGCAGCCAAGGATTTTAATCTTAACTCTGTATGAGAAGGGATACAAGCCATTACAATACCTGTTTTATCCCCGCGTACAACAAGCGTTTTAAATACTTGTTCAAGCGGAAGACCCACCTGCTCCGCCGCATGCTGTGCATTTAAATGTTCTTCGTCCCAATCGTACTCATGAAGACTATAGGGAATATGATTTCGATCTAGAATTCGACTAGCAATTGTTTTATTAGCCAACGGATTCAACTCCTTTCTTATATTAGTATACAAAAAAATTATAGAGTAGAAAGAGAGGAATGAAAGTTTATTTCATTTACTATGATTTAAATGATTCTTTCAAAATATTACAATTATTATCGACAAAGAAGGGGATTTGTAGTAAGCTTATTTAGAATTTTAAAACTTACTAATACTATTGGTACATAATGCAACTACATTATGTTTAAAAGGGAAGTCGGTGAAAATCCGACACGGTCCCGCCACTGTAAGTGCAGAGATTACGTGCAAGATGCCACTGGTTGTCGGGAAGGCGCACGTTGTTGATGACGCACAAGTCAGGAGACCTGCCGGTAGAAATAACACAACACCAAGATCCTACGAGGAATAGGAAGTTTTGTGTAGACGGATTTTATCATGAAAGTTGATGAACGGATACGCGCGCCCCTCTCTCGTAGAGGGGTGCTTTTTGCGTAGATTTAAGGTAGGGGGGGAGATTAAGAAAGATGATTAAAAAGAAGTTATCATTGTTTGTCTTGGCTGTATTATTAGTAGTTCTTTCATTCGCTAATGGAGGTACATTAGCCTATGCCGACACCAATCAAGCAACGCTTATTGTTGTAGGGGATTCGCAAAAACAGGTCATTCTTTGTCCGAAAGTAGTAAACTTAGATGCTAATGAAACTGCCTATGATATGTTGAAGAAAGAATTGGGTGATAAAGTTGCTTCTTCTTCATATGCTGGTAAGCCATATGTCACAGGTATTGACGGACTAAAAGAGTATGATGATGGTCCGCAAAGCGGTTGGATGTATGAAATTAATGGCAAGTCTGCCGATGTTGGCGCATCCGATTACATAGTGAAAAATAATGATGTTATCGCTTACCGCTACACGCTTAACTGGGGAACAGATTTACTAGCACAGACTGTAAATGATAGCATAAAAGGATACGGCGCTTGCACAACATCACCGACATCACCAACATCACCACAAACGCCTGTACAAGCAACACAAAGTCCCGCTCAAACATCAACTGTAGAGGTTGATGCTGCATTGAAAAAGGCAATTGATTTTACGTTAACCAATGGAATTCAGTCGGATTGGCAAGCTATCGCACTTACTCGTGCAATGGATACAGTTGCAAGTGATATAAAAAGTAGTTATTTACAAAAATTAGTAGATCGAGTGCAAAACAGCGGCCGATTACAAGGAACCTATTTAGCTAGTACAATACTAGCTGTAAATGCGGTGGGTGGAGATGCTACCAATGTATCAGGTCAAAACTTAATTTCAAAGCTATATAACGATCCCAAAGTAGATAATATCTATGCATATACGTATGCATTGCTTGCGCTAGATAGCAAGGATTATAGTATTCCAAGCGATGCTATGTGGACCCGTGAAAAATTAATTGCTGCTATTCTAAAAGCACAAACTTCTCCTGGTAAATGGACGGAAGATCCGGATCCAGATACTAATGCAATGGTATTAATGGCATTAGCAGCGCATCAGGATAATCCAGATGTGGCAACCGCTACAAAACAAACTGTAGCTTATTTAAAAGGAATTCAATTACTTAATGGTGGATTCGAATCTTATGGTACAGCAAATTCAAATAGTGTATCAGTAGTTGTAACCGCACTATCCATGATGGGAATCGATCCAACTGGAAAAGACTTTACAAAAAATAGCTCAGCTATTCAAAACCTATTATCGTTTCAACTTGATAATGGCGGATTTAAATGGATTGCTGGTGATGATTTCAATAATAGTATGGCATTTGATCAAGCCTTCTATGCACTTGTGCAATATAAGTACTTCGTGGATGGAAAAGGATCTATTTTTCATTGGACGAATACTCAGCCAACTGATAGTAAGCAAGATAATCCGGTAACTGCACCTGTTTCTGAGCAACCTAAAACAGACTTACAGGTTCAGCAAGAACAAAAGCAAGTACAGCAACAAGACCAAGTACAGCAACAAGACCAAGTAAACAGTGCATCAACTGAGCAACAAACAAATCCACCTCAGACTAAAGAACAAAAAAAGCAACTACCTGATACTGGATTAATTGGAACAGATTTTTGGACGTCCATTGCAGCTGGCCTATTATTTATTGGCGCAGCAATGATCGCCTTGCGAAATAAAGTAATGTAATTGGATGGGTAGGGGCAGTCTTGCTCCTACTCTTTTTGAAAGGATGTGGAATCATGAAATATGTAAAATTATTACTAATAAGCTGCTTTTCGGCCGTATTGCTAGCTAGCTGCAGTACACAAGCAAAAAACAGTCAGCAAGTGTCTAAACCAACACAGCAAGCTAATGCAGGGCAAACACAAGAGCAACCAAAACAAGATACACAACAAGATACGAATAAACAACAAGAAGAACAGAAGAAGGAGACGACAGATCAACAGGGAGAATCTCCGTCCACACAATCTTCTTCGAATCAGCAAAATAACGCTAATAGTTCAGTTGCAGCGCCTACTGCAAAGGCATCTTCTGAATCAAGTCAATCCCAATCACAACAAGCGTCATCATCGGCTTCAGCTTCACCTGCACCTGCACCCCCTCAAAAAAACCTTGCTACACTTTCGATTCGTTCTGATATTGGAATGATTTTGGGTACAACAGAAGTAGAAGTACAAGGCAGTGATACTGTATTTACTGTCTTATCACGTACAGTAAAAAGTAAGGGGATACAAATGGAATCAGAAGGAGTTGGGCCTTCTGCTTATGTAATGGGAATTAATAATTTGTATGAGAAAGACCGCGGTCCACGAAGTGGTTGGATGTACCGTGTGAACGGCGTATACTTAAATGTAAGTGCCGGGGCAGCATCCGTGAAAAATGGGGATAAAATTGAATGGGTATATACGACGAACGGAGAAAAACCGTGAAGTCTGCATTTGCTTCCGTACATCCAATTGTTTCTTTTTTGTATTATGTAGGTGCTATCATCTTATGTATGACAATGCTACACCCTATTTTTTTACTATCTGCTATTATTCTACTATTGGTGTTGCTATATATGCATGGAAGCAACCAGCCATTAAAAAAGTTACTGCTTGCATCACTTAGTTTGACATTGTTTATTGCAGTTTTAAATCCGTTATTAACTCACCGCGGGAGTACGATGTTATTTTATATTTTTGACAACCCTGTTACGCTGGAAGCTATCGTATATGGCATAACGATGGCTCTTTCGTTTTTTTCGATTGCACTTTCCTTTGCATCGTATCAAACGATCATTACGAGTCATAAATTCTTATATGTGTTTTCACGATTTTCTCCCAAAATTGCCTTACTTACAATGATTTCAATTCGGTTTGTGCCCTTATTTATTCGACGTTTATTGCAGATAAAACTCGTTCAAATGACAAAGGGGATTCAAACGGAGAACGGAACATTAAAAAAAAGAGCTAGTAATGGAATGAAGCTCCTGTCAGTTTTACTTGTTTGTTCCTTAGAAGAAGCACTTCAAACTGCTGATTCCATGCAGGCTAGAGGATTTGGTACAACAAAACGAAGCACGTATATTCGCTATCAGTTTGAGATTCGGGATCGACTCGTTCTTCTAGCACTTCTTGTTTTTTTTAGTAGCTGCATGGTAGCACTTAATAGCGGCCAGGGGGTACTCCATGTGTATCCAAGGCTACATAATATGTTTCAAATGGATTGGATGGCATATGCATCGTTTCTATTATATATAAGCGTACCGATAGTGGTGGAAGGAAGGGAATGGATTTGGTGGCACACACACAACTACAGGAAGTAACATTTACATATAGCAATGAAAAAGATCCTGCGCTATCTGCCGTTTCATTGTCAATAGATGAAGGACAATTTGTTGTGCTTGCGGGACGGTCAGGTTCTGGAAAAACAACTTTACTTCATCATTTAAAAAAAGAGCTTCAGCCAATTGGTACCCGCACAGGTGAAGTGTTATACAACGGAAAGCCACTTCTTACGTTACCCTCTGTCTCAAGCGCCCAAGAAATAGGTATTGTGTTTCAAAATCCTGAGAATCAAATTGTGATGGATACGGTTGTTCAGGAGCTTGCTTTTTCATTAGAAAATCTAGGATATGAATCAGCCGTTATTCAAAAAAGAATTGCAGAACTGATTAGTTTTCTTGGATTTCAAGATATACTGCACTCGTCTGTACATACACTTTCAGGTGGACAAAAGCAAATTGTAAATTTAGCTGCTGTGCTCATTTTACAGCCTAAGCTACTTTTATTAGATGAACCGACTGCACAACTTGATCCAATTGCAGCAAAGGATTTTTTAACACTTTTAAAGCGTATTCATGAAGAACTGGGCATTACAATTGTCATGAGTGAACACCGTTTAGATGAAGTATTATCTCTTGCTGATCGTCTTGTCTTTATGGATGATAGTCATATTGTATATGATGGTCACCCAAGTGAGGTTGTGAAGCAACTTTGGAATCATAATGATTTTCGCTGTTATATACCGCAAATTCCACGTCTCTTTTTGGAATGGGGGGCAGAATTTCCTCCTTTTACCGTTCGAGATGGGAAGAAAATACTTCCGAAGTTTCACAATGATACTTGTGCTCAAATAGACAAATCAGAGGACCATGTGCTTCTAGAAGCAAAGCATGTTACGTTTCAATATGAAAAAAATAGTGCAATGATATTACAAAATGTTTCATTTCAAATTCATACAGGAGATTGGGTGGGATTAGTCGGAAAAAATGGTACGGGGAAATCTACTTTTCTACAGGTATTGGCAGGTTTGGTTGCAGTAAGACGAGGGAAAGTATTATGGAATGGGACTTCCATTCAAAAGTTAGATGTAACGCGCCGCTATGAAGAAATTGGATATGTATCACAACATCCCTACTATCATTTCACATTTGATACTGTCTGGGAAGAACTCCTAAATCGTGCTAGGGATTGTAAATATGAGAGTCCAGAAGATGTAGTCGAAGACATGTTACAACAATTTTCAATAACGTCTACGAAAAGCCGGCATCCTCACGATTGTAGTGGAGGGGAGCAGCAACTTGTTGCTATTTGTCTAGCACTGCTAGCAAAGCCATCAATACTTGTGCTTGATGAACCTACAAAAGGTCTCGATCCAGAAAAGAAGGAAGAGCTAGGAAATATTCTTACAAGTCTTAGGAAGAATGGAACCACTATTATGATGGCAACACATGATTTAGCCTTTGCTGCTAAGTATGTAACTCGGTGTGTCATGCTTTTTGACGGTCAGCTTATTATGGAAGAAACACCGCAACGGTTTTTCAGCGAGAACTTCTTCTACACTACTTCGATTAATCGGTTAGTGCGCAAGCAAATGCCTTACGCTCTTACATGGGAGGATGTGATAGCATGCGAAAGTCAACTCTCCTTGCAATCCTAGTAGCATGCTCTTTCTTGCTAATCATTCTTGCATTTAACTCAATGAATGATCGGTATTATTTATGGATTAGCTTTTTATTCTTATTCATCATTATGTTGCCTTTCTACGTTCGATTTGAACGTAAGGCATTTGCATCTCGGGAGGTTGTCTTACTTTCAGTATTAGCGGCTATAGCTGCTGTAAGTCGTGTGCCATTTAGTATGTTGCCAAGTGTTCAGCCTACGTCTTTCGTTATAATCGTTTCAGCCATCGTTTTTGGTGGAGAATCCGGATTTTTAATTGGAGCCACAGCTGCTATTGTATCCAATCTGTTTTTAGGACAAGGACCGTGGACGCCTTGGCAAATGGTTTGCTGGGGATTAATGGGGCTCTTTGCGGGACTCCTACGTAATACATTTCTTATGAAGAAAGTATGGGGACGTATAATCTACGGTGGTATAGCTGGCTTTGTTTTCGGTTGGATCATGAATATTTGGGTTCTTCTCGGCTTTACTGATAGCGTAACCTGGTCTACTGTCGTTGGAATTTATATATCTAGTTTTTATTTTGATCTTGCTCATGCGCTCTCCAACATATTTTTTCTCGGCCTATTTAGTACGCAATGGATTAAAATCTTGACGAGATTTAAAGGTAAATATGGTATGCTACAAGAAATGCCTGAAAAGGAGAAAAGCATATGATTGAAAAGATGCCAAAAGATGAAAGACAGCAGATGGTGAGGGATTTACAAAACTATTTTCAAGATAAGAAATGGTCAGAAATAGGAAATTTAGAAGCTGAGCAACTGCTATCTTTTATCATGGATGATGTTTCTCCTTATATTTATAACGCCGCTCTTCAAGATGCTAGAAAGCTAATTATCGAGCGTATGGAGAATGTTGAAGAAGATTTATACACACTTGAGAAACCGACAAGTAAATAAATATATGGTAGTGACCGAAATGATTTGCTAAAGCAATGCGTTTCGGTTTTTTGTTTAAACTTTGCTCGAGTCGTGAGACAGGAAAGACGGGAACGGATGTTATGTATCATGAAGGTGCCTGCTATGACAGAGCACTTCATTTAAAGGGCCATACGTACTCCGAGAGGGCATTTAAACGTGATGGTGGTAACAAAGCTTGAAAATGGTTCATCTTACGATCTGGTGTAAGTGGTTTACCGCAAACGTTGTAGCACTCATTGTTTTGGAGAGTATCGTACCGAACGCCGATGAAAGTTGTGCCGTGATATTATTTTTCCTAGAGCAGGGACGATAGGGGTGGTAGTTAGAGGATATCATGTACTTCAATCAATTATGAATTTTTCGCAAGTCCTTCTAGAATAATTGCAAAGTTCCTACGAATAAAGAGATGAGACGAATAATAGATTTTACATATGACAATTTAATTTTTTCTGACGAAATAAGCACCTATTTAGGTGCTTATTTCAGTATTACGATTAGGAATGAAAGTTACTCTTGGGAAAGTGCTTGTTCTACGCTCGTACATTGCGTAATAGCGCCCTGCACCGCCTGTAAAGATGATTGGATTTGTTGGCGATTATTAGCCTTTTCTACCGTTTGTAGTGCATCTTGCAGGCATGATGCTGCCTGATTTAATGCTTGACAGGAATCTTGCACGTAACTTCTAGCATTTTTCTGCATACGAAATCCCTCCTTTTCTAATGTTCCATTTTAGTATGGGTAGATGGGAGAATTCTATTACAAGAAAATAATCTCTGGTATCCATTTTGGTATAGTTTTATTTTATGAATTTTGAAACTTTAACCATTTTATGGTATTTTATACATGTAACCATTCTTAAAAAGGGGGAAATAGAATGGAGCTAAAGTCTGGTGTTCAATCTGTTTTATTACCGAATGGAGAAACGATTGCTTATCGTCAAGCTGGATCTGGAGAGAAGGTCCTTGTGCTCATTCACGGTAATATGACGTCTTCTAAGCATTGGGATGTGGTAATGGACAACTTGCAATTTTCTTATAGGATGTATGCGATTGATCTAAGAGGATTCGGTTTCTCAACGTACAATAAGTCAATTGAGTCGCTTCGTGATTTTTCTGAGGATCTCTTTTTATTTGTTAATCAAGTAGGTCTCACTTCCTTTTCACTCGTGGGTTGGTCAACTGGTGGAGGAGTATCGATGCAGTTTGCAAGTAATCATCCTGAATATGTGGAGCAGTTAATCTTAGTGGAATCTGTTGGTATTAAGGGGTACCCCATATTTCAAAAAGATGAGAAAGGTCAGCCAATCCCGTTTACATATCTTTCTTCAAAAGAGGATATTGCAAAGGATCCGATCCAGGTTCTTCCTGCACTGCAAGCACTTGAAAAAAGGGATAAAGATTACTACAGAATGGTTTGGAACCTACTTATTTATACACATAATCAGCCAACCCCAGAAAAATATGAGGAATATTTAGATGATATGCTGACGCAGCGTAACCTTGTTGATGTGGATTATGCACTGGTCACGTTTAATATATCGGATGAAAGCAACGGAGTAACAAATGGGACTGGCGAAGTACATCAAATTGTAGCACCTACTCTAGTACTGCAAGGGGATCGTGATTATGTTGTACCAAAAGAGATGGCAGATGGAATAGCAAATGCAATTCCACAAGCTAAATTTGTTCTTCTTCCTGATTGCGGACATTCCCCACTTGTTGATTGCTTAGATGAACTTGTGCAACATATAAAAGCGTTTGTAAAGTAGAAGGTAAGAAAATTTTTTTTGATAAAATTAATAAATATTTATAGCGGATAGAGATTACAGGAGCATCGGCGGCATATGATAACAATGTAAGGGCTTACAAGACAAGATTCAACTGGAGGTGACATCATGAAATTTCTCACTTATCTCACTGGTTTTCTTGTTTTCATAGGTGCATTGAACTGGTTATTTGTTGCATGGCAATTTAATGTAGTTGAAAAATTATTCGGTTCCTTTCCTACATTAGTAACGACAATTTATTGGCTCGTTGGTCTTTCAGCTATCTATCAATTGTTCGTCTATTTTTCTAAGCGCAACTAGCAATTATAAGCTTAATTTTTATTAATACAGAGCGAGAAGGAGATGATTTGTAATCTCCTTCTTTCTTTTTGGAAATATGCTTTCTATATTAAACGAAAGATTGTTGAAAGTGTTGAATTTGCTTCCTATGATGGAAGTCATGTTCAATCACTTGTTTAATATAATCCGAATAACCCTCCTCGTATATAGTTTTTGAACTCGTAAGGTAATGAGGATCAAGAATTGAACATGTGTCAATTTAGTTAAATTAAATTGTTATGCCCTATATTCCTTCTTTATCTTTTATTGGTTTTTAACAGCTAATTTATGCAAATTATAGAGGTTATAATAGTAATTATGTTAAAATCTGTTACAAATTGTATTACGATTGATAACGGTTCCAAGACGTTTTAGTAAAATAGTGATGAAGACGTTGACCAACCTATGTATCTTGAGTTATAATTCAGAAAGTTTAAATTTTATAAATTATTGTTCTGATAAAAAAGGGGAGAGAACAGGATGGAGAGAGTGTTCAATTTTTCTGCAGGACCTTCTATGCTGCCATTGCCGGTTTTAGAGAAGGCACAGGCGGAACTAATTACATACAAGGATACAGGAATGTCAGTGATGGAAATGAGCCATCGTTCTGCAGCGTTTGAAGACATTATTACGAGTGCAGAAAAGCTTTTGCGTGAATTAATGAACATACCAGAAAATTATAAAGTGCTGTTTTTACAAGGTGGAGGATCGACACAATTTGCGATGGTGCCTCTCAACTTATTTAAGAACAAAAAAGCAGATTATATTATTACTGGATCTTGGTCAAAAAAGGCATTCTCTGAAGCAAAAAAATATGGCGATGTTTCTATTATTGCATCATCAGAGGAAAGTAATTTTACGTATATTCCTGAAGTTACTGCTGATATGATCCATAAAGATGCAGATTACGTTCACATTACAACGAACAATACAATTGAAGGAACAACATTCCCATATATTCCAGAAACGGGAGATATACCGTTAGTAGCTGATATGTCATCTAATATTTTATCTGTCCCATATGATATTTCCAAGTTTGGAATTATCTATGCTGGAGCTCAAAAAAATATTGCGCCGGCTGGTGTAACAGTAGTTATTATTCGTGAAGATTTACTTGGGAATGCTTCTGATATTTGCCCAACAATGCTTGATTACAATATTCATGCAAAGAATAATTCACTTTATAATACACCTCCTGCTTACAGCATTTATATTGCAAAGCTAGTATTTGAATGGATAAAAGAATTAGGTGGCGTACCTGCAATAGCAGAATTAAATCGTAAAAAGGCAAAAATTCTATATGATTTCTTAGAAGAATCGAAGCTATTTACTTCACCTGTCTCACCTGAAAGTCGTTCTATTATGAATATTCCATTTGTAACTCCTTCTAAAGAGCTCGATGCAGCATTTATAAAAGGAGCAACTGAACGTGGTCTTCAAACGTTGAAAGGACACCGCTCAGTAGGTGGAATGCGCGCAAGTATTTACAATGCAATGCCGATTGAAGGCGTAGAAAAGCTTGTTGAATATATGAAAGAATTTGAAGCAAACCATTGATAGGGGGAACCACTTTGTTTACGATTCAAACACTAAATAACATTGCAAAAATTGGTATTGATCAGTTACCAACAGACAATTATTCCATTTCTAATGAAGTAGAAGCACCAGATGCTGTACTTGTTCGTAGCTTTAATATGCATGAATTAGAACTATCAAGTAATTTAAAAGCAATTGCTAGAGCTGGAGCAGGTGTTAACAATATACCTGTAGAAAAATGTACGGAAAAGGGTATCGTTGTATTCAATACACCAGGGGCAAATGCAAATGCGGTAAAAGAATTAATACTTGGCTTCTTGTTAGCATCTTCCCGGAATATAATTGAAGGTGTGGCTTGGGCAAAGACATTGAAAGGCCAAGATGGAATTTCTAAGTTAGTCGAAGCGGGTAAAAAGAAGTTTGTTGGAACTGAAATTAAAGGGAAACGTCTAGGAATTATTGGACTAGGCGCCATCGGTGGTTTGGTTGCAAATGACGCACTTGCGCTAGATATGGAAGTAATGGGATTTGATCCTTATGTATCGGTTGAAACTGCTTGGAGACTTTCTCGTCAAGTACAACGTGCTACAAATATAGAACAAATCTTCGCCACTTGTGATTATATTACCATTCATGTACCATTACTAGATTCTACTAAAGGAATGTTAGATGAAAATGCCTTTAAAGCGATGAAAAAGGGTGTTCGTATCTTTAACTTCTCACGTGGTGAATTAGTGAATGAAGATGCATTAGAAAATGCGATTCAAGAAGGTATTGTAGCAAAATATATAACAGACTTTCCAAATGACCGCGTGTTAGGAATGGATAATGTTATTCCTGTTCCTCACTTAGGTGCGTCTACGGTTGAATCTGAAGAAAACTGTGCTATTATGGCAGCTCGTGAATTGAAGGATTATTTAGAAACAGGTAATATCCGAAATTCCGTTAACTATCCAAATGCAGTATTACCATATGTAGGAAAAAGACGTATTACAGTATTGCACCAAAATGTTCCGAACATGGTTGGTCGTATATCCGCAGCGTTGGCTGAGCATAATATAAACATTGCAGACATGGTTAATCGAAGCAAAGGAACATATGCGTATACAATTATTGATATCGATAATGCTTTAGATAGCAATATTAAAGCTGGTATAGCAGATAAAATACAAACTATTCCTGGCGTTGCAGCAGTTCGTATTATTAAATAAACTGCCTGTTTCATAGAATGCTGGAAGAAGTAGAAAGACCGTTATGTGAAATATGTATAACGGTCTTTTTATGTATTGGTAGCTATTTCATAAAGTAAATGAAATGTATGATGCATTTCCATATAGATGTAGGAGGGGTAAAATGGTTATCAATCGTAACGAAATTATTGAAAAGTTTAATGAGATTTCAATGAATTATGATGAACAGAGAAGAAACTTAATCCCTTGCTTTGATGATTTTTATACGATACCTGTATCTATTGCAACAACCAAACAGGAAAGACCTTATATCCTAGACCTAGGAGCTGGCACTGGCTTGCTCTCAGCAATTTTTCTACAAAAATACCCACAGGCGCATCTTACACTAATTGATTTATCTGAAAAAATGCTTGATGTTGCGAAAGAAAGATTAAAGAATTATGAGGATATAACTTATATATGT
>NZ_JBXKMX010000040.1:0-6752 GCF_056992975.1 Ectobacillus sp.
AGAAACAATACTCTTGCTTTGGAAAAGAGCAAATTTTATTTAATTAAGGGGTAGAAAAATGAAAAAAATAGTTATTTTTGGCCATAAAAATCCGGATACAGATACAATTTGTTCAGCACTTGCATACGCAGCTTTAAAAACTGAGCTAGGTGTAGACGCAGAACCACTTCGTTTAGGTGAAGTAAATGGTGAAACAGCATTTGCTCTTGATTATTTTAAAGTGGAGGCACCTCGTCTTGTTTCTAAAGTAGCACCTGAAGGAGACGGTGTGATTTTAGTGGATCATAACGAACGTCCACAAAGTGCAGATGATATCGCAGACGTACGTGTATTAGAAGTAATTGATCATCACCGTATCGCTAACTTTGAAACGAGTGACCCGTTATACTACCGCGCAGAGCCAGTTGGTTGTACAGCAACAATTTTAAATAAAATGTATAAAGAAAATGGGGTAGCAATTCGAAAAGAAATCGCTGGGTTAATGTTATCTGCTATAATCTCAGACACGCTATTATTTAAATCCCCAACTTGTACAGATCAAGATGTGACTGCTGCTAAGGAATTGGCAGAAATCGCAGGAGTCGATGCAAGCAGCTATGGATTAGCGATGCTGAAAGCTGGTGCTAACTTAAGTGATAAAACAGTAGATCAATTGATTTCTCTTGATGCAAAGGAATTCCAAATGGGAAGTCAAAAGGCTGTGATTGCACAGGTGAACACAGTAGATACGAATGAAGTATTCGCTAAGCAAGCAGAAATTGAAAAGGCGATTCGTGACACGATTGAAAAGCGCAATCTAGACCTATTTGTATTTGCTGCAACGGACATTTTAGAAAATGATTCGGTTGCTCTAGCTCTTGGTAGTGCAGCACATGCAGTAGAAGAAGCGTTTGGTGTTACATTAGATAATAATAAAGCTTTATTGAAAGGCGTTGTTTCTCGTAAGAAACAAATTGTACCTGTTTTAACGAATGTACTAAACAAATAAGGCAAAAAAGTATATAATAAATGCACACAACACCGTTCATAGGATTGGATGGTGTTGTGTTTGCGTATGTTGAAATTTATAGTAATGTGCTAGTATTATGAAATACCCTCTTACCAAGAGAGAAAAGAAAGTATATACTCTATCAGTGGAGGCATATTTACGATACACCTTGTTAAGTAAAATCTTTGTATCTGTCGTTTTCGTTGCATCGTGAATGGATTTTGGATGGAGTTACAATCTCACGCTGTTTAGAATCACTGCAGAGTGGTGATTAGAGGAATGGGAAGAACAGTAAATATGGAGTCTATGAAATTGTTTTGTATGTCACAATATGTGGATACTTTTTATGTATACGCGCATATTGAATTAGTGGAGGCGTAAGGCTGTACTTTATTAAGAATAGGCCTATTTGAAAATGAAAAGAATGATTTTTCACTTTCATGCCAATGCTGTAAGTAGGACTTCTACTATTTGACATACATATTTCATTCACTTTACGAAGAAAAGAGTATAGAATCTTACTGTAATGGTTGGTCGTCTATACCGATTCTTTTGTATATTTATCGAATCTTAACATTTACTTATTGCTTATTTGATACAATAGTGATTATGGGTTAAATGTAAAAGGGTGGTGCTAATGGACAAAACATTCATTTTATCTGGATCCTTGGTGAATGATGGATTGAACATATTATAAATCTCATCCATTTGTACCTATAGTAAATCTGTTTGTAACATAAGCGATTGGATGATGCCTCTGGTATACTCGTTTAGGCAGTAAAATGCATTCGTACGAACTTCCCATTATATAGAGGGAAAGGAAGAAGTGAGTTGTCTTTTTTCGTTTCATACGGAACGTAAAAAGAAAATCCGGTGAAAATAATAGCAACAAATAAAAAAGAACGCGCTTAGTTTGAAAATGGGAATTCATTTTCATCTGTATAGGGCGATCTTTATTGGTGTAAAAAGACCAAGCTACAGCTCATATATACTCACCTAACTTAATTTGGGATGAACTCAGTTGTAATTAGGAGGAAACTTATGATTCTTATACAATTAATTATGTTCATTTTTGCTGTATGGTCAGTCGTTGTATTCGTTTCTGCGCTTATACCGAAACGAGTAACCCGTTCAGCAAAACATTTTCATCCGGAGCAAATCGTTGTATTGGTACCTGCTCATAACGAAGAAAAAGTCATTGGACGATTGATAGAAAATGTAACGTCAAATATAAATGGGTATCCGGTTCGTTTGATTATATGTGCAGATCGTTGTACAGATAATACGGTACCTATATGTAAAAGAAATGATGTAGAAGTATTTGAAAGAAAAACAGGTCTTCCTGGTAAGCAGTATTTGTTAAAAGATGTATTTGCTAGCCTAACGAAAGAATATGGATCTAATCCGAATGTCATTGTTACAATTTTAGATGCTGATAACAAAATCGAACCAGATTACTTTGAGCAACTTGTTGATTCTTTACAAGAAGATGATGTTGTACAAGGTTACATTGCAACATTAAATAGTTCAGATAATTTACAAACACGTTGGTATGCAATGAACTATCACTTTATGTTACGTTATTACTATTCAGGAAGAGAAAGATTAAATCGTTCTTCTATTTTAGGTGGTACGGGCTGGGGATTTCGTTTGTCAATCTTAGAACGTGTTCCATTCGACGTAACTTCAGTTACGGATGACTTAGAATATTCTGCTATGCTACGCTTAGCAAAAATTCGGGTAAAATATAATCCGCTTATGAGAATTTACGATGAAAAGCCACAAAGCGTAAGAGTTGGTATTCGTCAAAGAACACGTTGGGCAAGAGGACAATGGCAAGTATTTTTCCAATACTTCCCTAAACTTGTTTTTAAAGATTTCGAGTTTTGTATGTACTTGGCATTACCGTTATTTATGTTAATTGGTTTGTTTGGATTTTGGTTTAATAACAATGCCGTATTGAATTTAATATTTTCAGTTCTATTTATTTTGTTCTGGATGGCAATGGATCGTGGACTTTCTGAACTTCCAGGGTTATTGCTTCATATTCCGTACTTAATCATACAAAATGTAATTATGGTATATGCTTTATTTACATTTAAAAACAACAGCTGGGTTCGTACTCCTCATGGAACAGCAAACGTAAAATATGGAGAAAAGGTTAAGCCGGTAAGCTTAGATTAATCTTTTCCAAACAAAAAAGGTCGCCTAAGGCGGCTTTTTTGTTTGCTCTTGAGGAGATAATCTTTACAGTAATTTTATGTAAGTTATTGTAGGGGCCATCCAATATAATATGATATAGTAAAATATATACATCTATGGATTATTACTACTAATTAAGGATGAGGTGAGATCTTGTTAGGATATTTGAGATTAGCCACATTAACCATAGTAACCCTTGCTTATTATTATGAGGCACCCAATGTTATGTATATAAAGGTGCTCGTAGGAATAGCGCTAGTAGCATTTATTACGAATCATTTCTTTATTCTTTCTATTGCAAAAAAAAGTCAGTTGTTTTATTACCTGCTTGCAATTGACTGCGCATGGATCGTCGTACTTGGTCTATGCTTCCCTAGCTCAACTCTTCATTTAATCCTACTAGGAGTCGAAGTACTCACATTATTTTTATTCACCGGGAATAAGAAAATATTGACTGGATTTACCTTGTTTTTCTTTGCTTGTTCAGCAATTATTTTTATTCATTCGTACATGTTAATAGGGACTATTGAAATTATTCCGACTATTATGAATTTAATTCTTATTCTCTTAGAAGCAGTTGTTGGAGGGTTAATCCATAAGCTTGGAGTTGCAAGATCGAACATCGATGTTCAGTATGACGCATTGTATCAATCTCACCGAGCACTAAAAGATGCGCACGAGCAGCTTCGTGTGTATGCGAGGGAAGTAGAGGAACTGACCGCAGTTCGCGAACGAAATAAAATTGCGCGGGATATTCATGATACGGTCGGTCATCATATTACCGCACTTATCGTCCAGCTCGAGCTTACTCAAGAACTTTATAAGAAGGGGCTACCACAAGCTACTACATTGCAAACGTGTACGGAACTGGCTAGGACTACTCTTCAAGATATTCGGATGAGTGTTCGCACATTAAAGGAAGAGGATGCAAAAGAAATTTCTTTTTTGCCTGTTATTCAAACAATTATTCATGATTTTTCGAAAGCGACAGGAGTTACGGTTACCTTTGAAATGGAGGGAGATCCGACTGTTATTCTATGTTCTATGAATCTTTCTATATCAAAAATTATTCAAGAGTCGTTAACTAATTCGGTTCGTCATGGGAAGGCGACTGTATGTGCTGTTACTATTTCTTGTACTGAGAATACCGTAGAAGTAAAAATGGATGATAACGGCATTGGAACAAGCCAATTGAAACAAGGGTTTGGACTTACGAATATGAAAGAGCGAGTAGAAGAACATGGCGGTAAGATTGTATTTACAAGTGAGGAAAACGAAGGCTTTCATATTTTCATCCAATTTCCATTATTCCAAGATAAAAGAGCCGTAGGGGGAGTAGTATGATACGAATTATGATTGTAGATGATCAGCCGCTCATTCGCGATGGATTGGCTATGCTTTTGGATCTGCGTGAGGAGTTAGAAGTTGTTGGGACTGCAAATGATGGCGGGGAAGCAGTGGAAAAAGCGAAGATGTGCAATCCCGAAATAGTACTAATGGATATTCGGATGCCGGGTATAAATGGGGTAGAAGGCACAAGACTTTTGCTTGAGCAGTTACCCGATGTTCAGGTCCTAATGTTAACGACATTTAAGGATAGTGAGCTCATTTTTAAAGCACTAGAACAAGGAGCAAGCGGGTATTTACTAAAGGATATGCCGACAGATACGATCGTGCAAGCGATTCTAACGGTAAAATATGGTGGTCTTGTTCTACCGCAAGAGGTAACGGCCCAGGTTTTGCAGGAATTAAAGAAAACGACGGCTCCTCTTCTAGAAGCCATACCGATTTCCCTAAAGCTACTTACAGAACGAGAAATGGATATACTGCGTGAGATAGGATATGGCCATAGCAATAAAGAGATTGCGAATAAGCTATTTATCACAGAGGGAACGGTGAAGAACCATGTGTCCAATCTAATAAGCAAGCTCGAATTACGTGATCGTACACAAGCTGCAATTTTTGCAGTTCGATATGGCATTACTACATACATATGACTTTAGGCATAGATAGAATCAGCAAGCTAAAGTATTTTCTATCTTTGGGCAGTGGGAGCATGTTATTTTTCTTCGTAAAATAGAAATAGATTGATAGAAGGGAGAACGATCCATGCTTAACGTCGAACATATAGCAAAGTCATTTGGAAAAAAGGAAGTAGTTCGTGATATCTCATTTTCAGTAGAAAAAGGAGAATCCTTCGGGCTTCTCGGGCCGAATGGAGCAGGAAAATCAACAACGATTTCGATGATATGTGGTCTTGTCTCGTATGATAGCGGCGATATAATCGTTGATGGCGTGTCTGTGAAAGACAAACCGATGGTAGCAAAACGTAAGATTGGAATTGTTCCGCAGGATATTGCCTTGTATCCAACGATGAGTGCCAGAGACAATTTGACTTTTTGGGGGAAAATGTACGGATTAAACAACGCGCAAGTGAGAAAACGTGCCGATGAGGTATTAGATTATGTAGGCTTGCGTGATCGTGCAAAAGATAAAATAGAAACTTTCTCGGGTGGAATGAAGCGACGTATTAATATTGGAGCAGCGCTTATGCATGAGCCTGATTTATTGATTATGGATGAACCTACGGTAGGGATTGATCCACAATCTCGTAATCATATTTTAGAAACAGTAAAGCAGTTGAATGAAAATGGAATGACGGTTATGTATACAAGTCATTATATGGAGGAAGTCGAATATTTGTGTAAGCGAATTGCCATTGTCGATCATGGGCAGCTTATTGCCCTTGGAACGAAAGAAGATTTGGTTAATCAAATTACAAACCATACAATGATAAAGCTGAAAATTAACGAAGTAAAGGATGAGTTTGTTACTTTCGTAGAAAATCTTGCTCATGTGGAACGAGTTGTAGCAAAAGAGCAAGGTGTAGATATTTTTGTCACAGATGAAAAGGTAATTGGGGACATTGTCAGTGCTACGGTAACGCATCATCTGCCAATTGCATCACTTGAAGTGGAGAAACCGAATTTAGAGGCGCTATTTTTGCAACTTACTGGGCGTTCTCTGCGGGACTAAGGAGGGAGATGCAGATGAAGAGCCTTATTATTGCATGGAAGGATTTCAAAATTCGCTTTACGGATCGGCGAGGATTTTTGATGATGATCTTTATGCCGCTACTTTTAACGGCAATTCTAGGTTCTGCACTTAGTGGTGTGTTGGAAGGAAATAAATTTCCAACTACAGTGTTAGGTTACTATCAAGAAGACCAGGACTCCTTAGCAGAAACCTTCCACAAGGACGTGCTGCAAGGTGCAGACTTGCAGTCTTATATAACAGTGAAGGAAGTTACGTCTCGTGACGAGCTTACAAAGCTCCTTAAAGAAGGTAAAGTTGATGCAGGATTGATCATTCCAGCGAAATGGAGCGAAAATATGAATCAAGGGGAGCTGAAACAGCCAACCTTGTTATCAGATCCTGGCAAGACGTTGCAATCATCGATTACTGAGACGGTTATTCGTTCCTTTTCACAACGTGTGCAATCCATTTCTCTTGCAACGAATGTGGTTGTGAATGATTTAGCAAAGTCGACACCCGTTATGAC